>JBHORE010000027.1:0-10630 GCA_042408415.1 Thermobaculum sp. | reverse complement strand
CTGAACAACCCCCCGCTTCTGACCTCTATGCAGCTCTCCTCATCGCTGTATGCGGACGACATACCAGAGGCTGCTCCATACCAGATGTTCTTGATCTTGCCCAACTTTTGGCCATCAGATGACAGAACTTCCATGCCTTCTCTTATCTGGTCAATTACTCCTCCCTGCGACATGTACGTACCCTCCGGGTAAAAATTTATATACACCTACCCATGATAATACGCAGCACGCTCTATGCCAAGAGTCTGAGCATTCTGGATCACTTAGGATAGCTTACCTTATAATCTGAGAGTCGTAATGAAAGTATGGGTTTGGAGATAGTTGTAGGTGTTACAGCAGGAGACAAGTCGAGCTAGAGAGGCTATTAGGGAAGCAATAGCACAGCTGGGTCTGCCCCAGCCAGAGAATATAGACCTCAGGCAGATACCCTTCTCTGGGCAATGGGGATTAGCCACCTCAGTGTGTCATCAACTAGCCAGGAATGAGGTTCAGGTAGATATCCCTGAGGGTTTATCTAAGAAGGAAGCTCGTAAGTTACTGGAGGCAGCTTCCCGTGAGAAGGCGCAGTCCTTGGCCGAATCAATAGCCAGCTATCTAGTCCGAAAGGGTATATTTGCGGACGTTCAGGCCCAGAACGGGTATGTAAACATGTTCTTTGAGCCCTCAGACGTAGCCTTGAGATTACTTGCTACAGTGCATGAGCAGAAGGATAGCTACGGAAAGGGCGATCTTAAGAATGAGACCGTGATGGTAGAGTATGGCCAGCCCAACACTCACAAGCAGTTTCATATAGGCCACCTAAGAAACACCGCGTTGGGTGATTCCATAGCCCGCATACTCGACTTTGCAGGCTATCGTAAGGTACTAAAAGCCTCGTACATAGGCGACATAGGCGCCCATGTCATCAAGTGGCTGTGGGGTTACAACAAGTGGCACAGTGGCGAGCAGCCTCCTGAAGACCCCTATAAGATCGGCCCTTGGCTGGAAAGTATATACGTAGAGGCTAACAGCGCCATAGAATCCAATCCTGATTATCAGCGTGAGTATAGAGATCTCTTCGCACGCTGGGACAGGAGGGATCCAGAGGTTGTAGAGCTCTGGAGGCGAACGCGTGAGTGGAGCCTGAATTATTTCCGTAGGATATTTAAGGAGCTGGATGTAAACTTCGATGTCTGGTTCTTCGAGAGTGAATTCGAAGAACCTGGCAAGAAGATCGTACAGGATCTTCTGAACAAGGGCGTTGCCGAGATAGATGAGGGCGCTCCTATTGTAAGAATTGATCAGAAGCTTGGGTTAGAAAAAGAAACCTATAGGACCATCGTGCTCCAGCGCAGTGACGGTACCTCCCTGTATCAGACGAAAGAGCTCGCTCTGACCCGTACGAAGTTCGACGAGTACAAGGTCGATCGCATACTGAACGTGGTAGATGTCAGGCAGACGCTTTACTTCCAGCAGGTATTCAAGGTGCTAGAGCTGTTAGGTTATGAGCAGGCACGTAACAGCCAGCATATACCGTACGAGCTAGTTTCTCTGCCGACAGGTCCCATGTCCTCGCGAGAGGGCACAACTGTGGGCTATGACGAGTTCGCCACAGAGATGTACGAGAGGGCGCTCGAGGTGGTTCGTGAGAAGAATCCTGAGATGCCTCAAGAGCAGCAGGAGAGGATAGCCCGCATAGTAAGTATGGGCTCCATGAAGTTCGGGATGCTCAACCGCGACAATACTCGAGTGCTGGTCTTTGATAAGGAAGAAGCCTTAGATTTTGATGGCTTTAGCGCACCATATGTTCAGTATGCTCATGCGAGAGCCTGTCGAATACTCGAGAAAGCTCCCGACATAGATTGGGAGAACCTTAGAATAGGGGAGCTGTCGACTGTGGAAACTAACTTGCTTGAGATGATCTCGCGTTTGAACGAGAGCGTGGAGCGGGCCGCCAGGGAGTATAAGCCTCTGCATGTTGTTAACTACGTGTACGAGCTCGCTAAGACGTTCAATGAGTTCTACAGAGTTTCCCCTGTTTTGAGATCAGAGGAGGAAGTACGCAACTTCAGGCTAGCTCTGGTATATGCTACCAAGGTGTGTTTAGCAAACTCCTTGTACTTGCTTGGTATAGAGGCTCCCGAGGTCATGTAGCTAGATGAGTGGTTTGCAAGTGAGCTCCGAGAGCGGCGCCCTCCGAAAGGCCCTGGTACATACCCCAGGGAGAGAGCTCTCCATGGTTGCTCCCTCCAAGCTGCGTGACTTTCTATTTAGCGATATCCTCTATGAGAAGGGTGCCAGAGAGGAACACCTTACCCTGGTAAAAGTCTTACAGGAAATATTTAATGTTGAGGTTCTCCAGTTTACCGCCCTCCTTGAGGAGGCTTTGTCTTCCTCGGACCCTTTGGATAAGCTCAGGCTAGTAGAGGGTGTGTCAGATTTGGAAGGGCTGCACGCTGAGGAAGCCATCAAGCTAAAAGCCGCTTTCGAGGATGAATCCCAAAATGATGCCAGTTACTTGGCTCGTCTACTGATAGCTGGTAAGCCCGTAGGCTCGGACCTCTCGGTTTCTGACTTCATAAGGCATAATCTGTATCAGCTTCAGCCCGTACCGAACCTGATGTTTGTACGCGACCTGGCGGCCGTCATCGGTCAAGAGATGTTTGTGGGATGGAACTCCCAGAAGGTGCGCAGACGAGAAAACCTGTTATGGAGGTTCATCCTGCAGCATGCCTCCATAGGGCAGGATATCACTTGGCATAACTGGATGATGGGGGATGAGAACAGCTCTCCTTGCTATCTAGAAGGGGGTAACATCTTACAGCCTAGACCCAATATCCTCCTGGTAGGACATGGCGTCCGGACCAACTCTTCAGCAGTTGAAAGGCTTATAAGGCACCTTCAGAATGTCGTGGAGGATATCTGCTACATATTCGTGATTATGCTCCCGGACTACATACCTCATTTGGATGCTGTGCTATCAGCAATTTCTCCCTTCGAGTATGTGGCCTTTCCTCCGGCGGTCAAGGGCCACAGTCATTACTCTGTGGATGTGCTCCAGGTAGTGCTGCAACGAGGCAAGCAGCCTAAGACGCAGGTGGTTGAGCTGGTTGATGCTCTGGAGAGCTTGATAGGTGAGCCGCTGGATATCATCCCCTGTGGAGGAAGCGATGCAGTTGCTCAGAAGCGTGAATACTGGTGGGGAGGAGCCAGCTTGCTCCCTGTATCGCCAGGGAAGATTATTTCTTATAGCTCTCCAGAGAGTACACTAAATGAGCTTAGTAAGAGGGGTTATAAGATAATTCAAGCTACCGATGCGCTAAGTAATCCCGATAGCGCCCGCTCTTGCGAGAGATGTGTCATAACCCTGAGAGGTTTAGAGTTGATCAGAGCAAGAGGTGGTCCTAGGAGCCTTGTGATGTCTCTGGTTAGGGAAGGAGATTAAGTAGTGGATCGTCCCTCTATAGTGCTCGTGACATGTCATGATCTTGGGACTTATCTGCATTGTTATGGTGTACCTACTCCTGCCACACCTAATCTAGACAGATTAGCAGGTGAGGGGCTACAGTTCACGAATGCTTTCTGTGTAGCCCCTCAATGCAGCCCGAGCAGGTCGGCCATAGCCACCGGGCGTTATCCGCATAGTAACGGGGTAATGGGTCTGACCCATCATCCCTTTGATTGGGACCTGTATCCTGATGAGAAACATGTGGCTCAGATACTCAAAGACTTAGGCTATGCTACTTTCCTGCTTGGGCATCAGCACGTTACTACTAACCCATCAAGGTTAGGATTTGACCTGATGTTTCATGATAGAAGTGGGGAAGCTGTAGTAAATGAGTTCATGAGAATAGTGCAGGCTCACGATTTCCAGGCTTCTCCTGCTTACTTCGAAATCAACCTGAACCAGACTCATCGTCCATACGAAGGTGCAGGCTTGGATTTACAGTCCCAGCGTGAGGTTTTTGTACCTGGCTTTCTACCAGATGCCCCGGAGAGCAAGGAGGAGATGCTGCAGTTCTATCGATCTGTGGAGGTAGCAGATAAGCTGGTGGGGGATATTCTAGAAACCGTAGATCAACACGGTCTCAGGAACGAGATGATTTTTGTGTTCACTACGGATCACGGCATCGCTATGCCCAGAGCCAAATGTACACTCTATGATCCGGGATTACGTGTCTCTTTGTTGTTGAGGTGGCCTGCTGGCCCATTTCAATCCGGGGAAAAGATCGATTCTCTGGTGAGCAATGTCGATATACTCCCCACCCTGCTTGCCATGATTGGGGTCGATCCTCTGCCGAAGTTCCTACAGGGAGTATCTCTCCTCCCGTCGATAGCAGATGATCGCGTGGTGCGTAATGAGGTGTTTGCTGAGAAGACCTTCCACAGCTATTACGATCCCATGCGCGCGATAAGAACGGATAGGTATAAGTATATAGTTAACTTTGAATCAAGCTTCCTGGTAGAGGTGCCTGGCGATATCCAGATGGGAGCCTTATTCCGCAGGTTCACCCAGCTTTACAGCGCAACACAACATCCAGCGATCGAGCTATATGATCTGGAGGCTGATCCCCTAGAGCAGCATAACTTAGCAGGTAGTCCTGACTATGCTGATATTGAGAGAGATCTCAGAGATAGGCTCCTGCAATGGATGGAGGCCACGGACGACCCTCTACTCCAGGGACCCGTGGCCTCCCCAAGCTATCGGAAAGCCCTCAATATGCTAAAGGAATCGCCTTAGCGAAGAATTGCTAGACCATCGATATCGACCCTGTTGCTTGTTGATAATTGATTGCGCTTACCCAGCACTTTGATAGTTATCATGTGTCGGGCATTGCGGGTGCCCAAGAACTGTTCAAACACCACCGTCCTGGTACTGTACCTGGGGGCATATAGGTCCACTGTTGCGACTTTGGAACCGTCGATCCATACCTCGGCCATACCTCTTGCGGGTCCTTTGACACCGATCCATGCCACTCTGCGACCATAGAAGGAGAAAGTAGCTCGACTGCCATATGAGTAGGCATAGTGGAAGGTGTGCAGGAACTGCCTGGCAGAGGGGTTGTAATAGCTGCGCCAGCCAGGGTTGTAGCTAAACATCGTATCATCAAAGGGTACAATAATTCTGAAGTTTCTCCACGAGCTCACGTTGCCTGCAATATCTTCGGCTCGAAGCCTGAACAGATAATTTCCTCCCTGCACCACGTTCGTGGGATCTCCGTTGCCGAATGTAGCCGAGGTTGAGGTTGTGGCTGTCTTCCACGGCACGTAATCTGTGCCGTTCTTCCAGAAGAGGTCATAGTCCTTCACGCCTGTCTGCTGGTCAACACCCTGCCAACTTATCGGGAAAGATAGTTCTGAAGACCGCTCTGTCGAGTAGCTAGGGGCATTAACAGCAATGCTTGGGGGAGTGGTATCATCAAGGACGTTGATCTTCACAATAACTTGATCGCCGAAGAAACCCCTATAGGTGGAGCTAAAGGATCCCTCCACTCTAAGCCTAAAATACTCCGTATATTCTCCTGGAGGTAGATCGCCACTTAGTTTGAACCTAAAAGTCCCGATGCCCCCAGGCCTGACCAGGGAATCCTGCATGAGGATTCTGGAGGAGGATAACCAATTTCCCTCCGTGTAAAATCTGCTCGGGTGAAAGGCATCGTTATATGTAACTAGTCTAACCGCGTTCTGGATGCTGGAGCTGTTCTGGTACCAAGTAGCGTTGCCTGTGTTCTTGAGCTTCACGGTAACGCTTCCTGACGTCTGCTCGTAGTAGCTGGGGGAATCAGGAGTTATCGAATATATCTGTGCCTTGTAAGACGGAGCTACCACTGTGAGTGGTATAGACGTAGAAGTAGAGCTCTCCCCCGGCGGCAGTCCAGGAGCTAAGAATCCGCCTGGATCTATGTAGGTCATAGTCAGTAGGTAGTTGCCATATAGACCTGGGTAGTCGATGGCAAATCTTGGTACGTACTTGACGATGGTACGTGTTTCTCCCGGATTGATGGGGTTGGAGTTATTATCTCCTCCTAGGTCAAGTACCTCCCCGTTGGGTCCCCGAAGCTTGATGTAGAGTTCCTGGAGTTGCATAGGCTCGCTGCCATAGTTCTTGACCGTCACTCTGACGTTGAAGGGCTCTCCCCAGGTGGGTGTGGTACTGGTCACGTTGGGTCCCGAGTAGATCCTGAGGTCTGCCTCGGTAGCTGGCAAGATATCGACGGGATCATAATAGTAATGCAGTATCCAGTCCCAGGTCTTGCCTTTGGTAGCCCAGTACTGGCTACCCCACTGGCTCATGACACCGGAGCCTTGCTGGCCTGGATCACCTTTGGTGCCGGCTCTGTAGAAAGCGGGAACTATATAGTCGTTTTTGGTTAGTCTTTGATACCAGGTACTCTCTACCGCTTGGTCTGTGCTCTCATAACTAACTGCTGGGTTGTATACCTGATCACAGGTGGTGTCCATGACGTCAGCTCCCAGCCGGTACCATTTGCCTCCTCTGGACACGTAGTACCAGGCATAGCTTTTTACCGCCATGGCCCCAGCTCGCAAAGCCTCCATGTCCCAACTGGCAAACCATTCATTTGGGAGGACATGCTTGACGTAATCCTTAAAAGGCACTTCCACAACCTTGCCTTCAGGTACTGGATCATATCTACAGCTCCACATATTTTCGGGCGAAAGCCCTGTCTTGTCAGTAACGTAGACTCTAATTACTCCTGGGGGTACCTTTTGGGAGCCCAAAGTGGTGGCCGCCGGCTTGAGGTTCTGGTCTTGCTCAGGTGAGAGCGTCGACGGTGCTAAGTTGTTTTTGGTAGTGCCTGGAAGAGGCTGAGAAAGAGTGACATCATGCTTCGATAACTTCACATCCAACCTTAAGGTATCGTTAGGGATGATGACTGCGTTGTATAGCCTCCAAGTGCCAAGACCTGATGCTCTGACTGTAACGTTTATAGCTCGCCAGCTGTCTTGTACCAGTAGGGAGCCAAATTTAAATCTTCCCTGAGAGTCCGATGTAACAGACTGCCCATCGGCTGATATATAAGCTCCCTTTACTGGCAGGCCATTGTAGGTAACTCTGCCTTCCATATTACCGTGGCTACCAACAGCTTTGACCGAAGGTGTTATCAGTGCTGTCAAGCATAGTAGAGCAGTAGCAAATATAGCTACTAAGCTGTTTCTCATTATAAATCTCCCCGCTTTACAAAAACGCAAAATCTAAAGTAGATGATTACATGAATGCAAGTAGAAGGGAATAGGAAAATGGTACGGTATATCAGTTCCCTTTGGTAGGTAAATTATGGTATTTAAGTGCTTCAAAGAAATTAGTACTATATAACCATTGCAGATAAGCAAAAGCAAACTCATAATAGGGTAATAACAACTCTGGACATGATGTAAAAGACAGGAAACTAGAGTGATTAAAGAGGAATTTATAGAAACCTCTCAAAGCGACAAGCTAAACTCATACGAGGAGCTTAGGGCTAGCCTGCTTAAGCTGGCTGCTACCGCCATAAGAGCTACTGGGTTTCAAGTGATCCTGGTAAACGTAAGGGAGGGAGAAGGTTTCCGGGTTATCACTGGAACAGACGACATACTTCTGGGAACTTACACCACATTTGACTTCTGGAATAAGCTCCTAAGGGAAGAGTTCAGAATTAGTCGGTCCTATTTGGTGCCACCATGGCATTCTCGTCAGGTATTACAGGATGTGCCTGATGATATGTATGTAATACCAGACATACCGGAAGCCAAGAGTTCGGATGACTGGGATCCCTATCATTTCTTAATAGTGCCTCTTTTGGATAGTAAGCAAGAGGTTATCGGTTTCTTCTCGGTAGATGAACCCCTAAGTGGGAAGGTCCCTGGAGAGGACCTGATACAGGATCTAGAGACTTTCGCGGAACATGCAGCCCTGGCAATAGAGAAGTTTAACCTCATAAATGAGCTCTCAGATCGTGTAAGGCAGGTAGATGCCTTATATAAAGTATCTAAATCTATCAATAACTTTCAGGATTCAGAGGTTGCTCTCAGGTTCCTGGTGGATACTGCTAACGAACTGCTCCATGCTGATTTCGCTGTCCTGCTTGTTCACGAAGCTGCTGGAGATCGCGCTATATCCACTGCTGAGATCGACGTAGAGACTTATGACAGGCTAAGACGTCTGTCTAGGGATCTAGCCTCTTCAGAGCCAGCCTTGTATGAGTTGCATTTAGCGGATGGAAATCCATCCAGCAGGCTAACCGGCGTGTGTGTGAAAGTTGGGCCTGAGAATAGCCCAATGGGAGTCTTAGGGGTCTTCTACAAAGATGAAAATCATCCAAAGGATATAAGCTATTCTATACTTTCATCCCTAGCGGAGCAGGCCTTTACGGCCTTGCGAAACAGAGATCTATATAATGCTGCCGTTTCAAGAGCAGATAGGCTAAGGGTTATACAATCCATAGCTTCTCGCTTGAACAGATTGAATGACGTTAGGAAGATAGCTAAGACCATATCTGAGGAGCTGCGCCGGCTAGTCGACTTCCATGCCTGCCGTATATTCCTGGCATCGGATGAGTATCTAGTGCCTGCTGCAGTCATAACGGATCATGCTGAGTACTCCCCCGAAGAGGTGGAGAATCTTAAGGTCAAGTTTGGAGAGGGGATTACAGGTTGGGTAGCACAGCATGGTGAGCCTGCATTGCTCCACGATGCTGCTAAAGATCCCCGCACGCGGCTGATACCAGGAACGAACGATATCGACGAGTCGATGCTTGCAGTGCCCATAAAGTACGACGACAGAGTAGTGGGCGTAATCACCCTATCAAAAGTGGGACTGAATCAATTTGATGACGAAGACCTGCAGCTCTTGGTCATATTGGCAGACCAAGCTGCGATCGCTATTGAGAACGCCAAGCTCGTTGAGAGGCTTAGCATGGAAGCTGAGTCCTTACGTAAAAGTGAGGAGCGTAACCAACTCATAAGCAAGGCCACCAATGATGCCATCTGGGATTGGGATCTCTCCACAAACAGAATTATCTGGAATGATGCCATCCAGAGGCTTTTTGGCTACGAGGCTGATCACGAGTTTGAAACCAGCATCGAGTGGTGGGAGGAACGCTGCCACCCAGATGACATCGAAAGGTTGAGGAGGAGCCTCCACGAAGCTATCAATTCTGATGCCGATGTATGGTCAGAGGAGTACAGATTTAGGAAGGCAGATGGCAGTTACGCTTACGTGCTTGACCGCGGGTATATAGTTCGCGATGCAACCGGCAAGGCAATAAGGGCCGTAGGTTCTATGCTGGACATTACTCATAGGATAGAGGCTGCTAAGGCACTGCGGGAGAGTGAGGAGAGATTCAGGGCTATCTTTGAGGATTCAGCCATAGGTATGGCCCTGATTGACCAGGAAGGACGGATATTAAAGACTAATAAAGCATTGACCAAAATGCTGGGCTATACCCAGAATGACTTGATAGAGAAGAACTTCCTAGAGCTTGTCCACCCAGATCATGTGTCTACTCTAAGAGGTAGATTCACTCGAATCTTCTCGGGAAAGAACACTCACTACCATGTAGAGCAAAGATATCTCCACAAGGATGGACGCGAGATCTGGGGTAACCTGACCGTCTCTGCTATCAGATCTCACTCCGGTGATGTGGAACTGGCTGTGTGCATGCTTGAGGATATAACTAGCAGGAAGCAAGCTGATTCTAGGATCCTCTTCCAGGCAAGGCTACTGGATCAGGTGCCTGTGGCGGTGATTGCCTGCGATATGCAGATGAGAGTGGTGCATTGGAACTCGGCGGCGAGTGACCTATTCGGATACACTCCTCAGGAAGCTATTGGGAAGGAAGTATTCGAGCTCGCCCCCGCTATAGATAAGAGTGAGAACATTCGAGAAGTGATTCAGGTAGTGCTCAAGGAGGGCAGCTGGAGGGGTGAGGTGGATTTCCCCCTGGAAGGTAGGATCGTTCCCGTCCAGGTGGAGATATCAGCGATACGTGACAAACGCAGGATGCTTGTAGGTCTAGTAGCTGTAATTGTAGACATCTCTGATCAGAAGAAAGGTGAGGAGAGGCTACGAAGGCAGAACGTGTACCTCAGCGCCCTCCACGAGATCGCACTGGCTACCATGCGCAGGCTAGATCCTAGTGATGTTTTCCGCACCTTGCTTACTCGAGCTGCCCCTCTATTCAATGAGGAAAACGGCTTTGTATACCTGGAAGACGAGGATGGCAGCAAACTAAGGTTATGGGTGGGTACCGGTGTGTTCACCAGTTACGAGGGTACTTGGCTGGAACCTGGCGAGGGTGTATCTGGGAGGGTATGGCACACTGGCAAGCCGGTAATCCTTGAGGACTATATTTCATGGCCCGAACGTGCTAGGATGTTCGATAGTTTGGCCTTTCATGCGGTTATGGCAGTGCCGATCTACCTCAAAGGTAGACCTGTTGGTTCCTTGGGATTCGTCAGCTTTACACAGGGCAAAGTCTTTTCTGAAGACGACTTCCATCTGTTGCATAGGTTGGCTGATCTGGCATCAATAGCCCTAGAGAACTCTCGGTTGTATCAGCAGCTTGAAAAAGAGCTGAGTGAACGCCTGAAGGCAGAAGAGGAACTGCAGACCAGGGCAAAGCAGCAAGCGGCCGTGGCTTATTTGGGCCAG
>JBHORE010000026.1:0-3010 GCA_042408415.1 Thermobaculum sp. | reverse complement strand
GGTGTACAGGAGGCTGGCGGATACGGAGCAGGCACATGCCGAGTTTTGGGCACGCAAGCTGCAGGGAGCAGGGGTGCCAGTACCGCCAGCGCGCCCGGGCTGGCGGACGCGCGTGCTGATGCGCCTGGCTTACTGGCTAGGTCCGCAGGTGGTGCTGCCAACGATCGCTGACATGGAGCGGGCGGACAGTCACAGCTACTCGGGGCAGGAGGAGACCATCGGCACCGGTATGTCGGGCGAGGAGCTATCCCACGCGCGGATCCTGCGCACGATCTCCGCTCGTGGACTACAAGGGCCAGCGCTTGCGCAGCTGGAGGGTCGGCACCGGGCAGCGGGAGGGAACGCGCTGCGTGCGGCGGTGCTGGGAGCAAACGACGGCCTCGTCTCTAATCTTAGCCTTGTGATGGGCGTTGCGGGTGCAGAGCTATCGGGTCGATCCATACTGATAACAGGGCTTGCGGGACTGCTGGCAGGTGCGGGTTCGATGGCGATGGGCGAGTGGCTCTCAGTGCAGAGTGCGCGCGAGCTGTACCAGCGGCAGATCCAGATCGAGGCCACAGAGCTACAGGAGATCCCACAGGAGGAAGAGGAGGAGCTGCGGTTGATCTACCAGGCCAAGGGACTTCCCGAGCAGGAGGCCCGTGACCTAGCTCGTAAGCTGCTGGCGGACCATGAGGTGGCGCTGGATACCCTTTCGCGCGAGGAGCTGGGTATAGATCCGGAAGAGCTGGGTGGGTCCGCGTGGGTGGCGGCAGGCATGTCCTTCGTCCTGTTCGCGATCGGTGCTATCGTGCCGGTGGTGCCGTTCATGTTGCTCTCCGGGATCATGGCCGTAGGAGCCAGTCTGGTGCTCAGCACGCTCGCGCTGTTCCTCATCGGTGCAGCAATCACGCTGCTGACCGGACGCAGCGCAGCCTACTCTGGACTCCGGCAGGTGCTGATCGGGCTGGCCGCAGCGTTGCTCACCTACGGCGTCGGGCGGCTGATAGGGGTGACCATCTCGGGATGAGGTGCCGCGCGATGCGGGCATCGGTTGACCACCCAATAGGTCAGGTCAGGACCACCCTTATGGGTGTGGTGCAGCCTATGGGATGATGCTACCCTAGCTTGACATCTATAGTGGAAGGGTGGTTGATGAGGTACTCGATCGAGACGGTACCTAACAGGTCGGTTATAATCCTGAGAGTCCAGGAGGACAGATGGTCCCCAGATAACCATCAGGTAGAGATCTCCGAATCGGAAGCGAACAACTACGTCGACCTGGAGAAGCTGGTGCGCTGGTGGCGATGGGTGGAGTTCGAGCCTCGAAGGCTTGGCCATGCCTACCTTGGGCTGGCGAGCATCCTTGCTACTCACCTCTCAGGATGTACGACATCACCCTCCTCGCCGATGCGCGGACGAGCGGACGTGGCCGCGGAGTACTATAATCAAGGTTATGAGGGTGCGTTTGACGCTTTCTAGGTTGAAGTGGGTCACGGTGATTGCGCCGATCCTGTTCATAGGGCTGCTGGAGTTTATCCGGCGTGCTCTCGGGGATGCCTTCATATCCTCCTGGGCGGGTTACCTGTTGCTCGGAGGTATACTGCTCCTGGGCACCCTGCTCTTCTCTGAGGCGGTGTTCAGGTACGTCGAGTATCTGCAAGAGCAGCTAAAGCATCAGAACAGCGAGCTACTGGCGCTGCACGAGGCAGGACTGGATATCTCGGGGGAGCTCGAGCTGGAGAAGGTGCTGCAGCGGATTGTGGACCGCGCCCGCCAGCTCGTAGGTGCGCGCTACGGAGCCCTGTCGGTGCTGGGAACCGATGGGGAGGTGGAGTACTTTGTGACCTCGGGAATTACCCCTGAGGAGCGAGAAAGGATAGGTCCACCTCCTCAAGGACATGGACTCTTGGGGGTCGTGCTGGAGGAGGGCCGCAGCCTTCGCCTACGCGATCTCACACGGCACCCCCGCTCGGTAGGATTCCCCCCTAACCATCCCCACATGCGATCTCTTCTGGCCGTGCCGATAGAGGCGCGGGGCAAGATATTGGGCAGTCTGTACCTGACGGAGAAGGAGGGAGCTCCAGAGTTCACCGAGGAGGACGAGCAGGTCCTCTCGAGATTCGCTACCCAGGCAGCGCTGGCGATCGAGAACGCTCGCCTGCACCGTCAGGTGCTGGAGCTGGCTATATCGCAGGAGAGGGCTCGCATAGCACGCGAGATGCACGATGGCCTGGCCCAGGTGCTGGGCTACGTGAACCTGAAGACGCAGGCCGTGCGCACCCTGCTGGAGGCAGGGCAACTGGAGCGTGTGGAGAGGGAGCTCGCGCGCATGGAACAGGCCGCGCGCGAGGCCTATACCGATCTGCGGGAGAACATCCTGGCGCTGCGAACATCCCCTGAAGCCCAGCGGGGCTTCCTTGAGACGCTGAGGGCGTATCTCGAGCAGTGGGAAGACCAAAGCAACATCCAGGCCGAACTGGAGGTGCACGTCTCCGAAGAGGAGCTGGGGCTACCCTCTGGGGCCGAACTGCAGCTGCTGCGCATCGTGCAGGAGGCGCTGGCCAACGTGCGCAAGCACTCGGGCGCGTCTCGCGTCAAGGTGACTTTGCGGGAGCAGGATAGCTGGCTGGAGGTATTGGTAGAGGACAACGGCGTGGGGTTCGATCCCGGATCTCCCTCCCGCGGGGATTTCCCCAAGTTCGGGCTCTCGACTATGCGGGAGCGCGCCGAGAGCATAGGAGGAAAGCTGGAGATAGATGCTGCTCAGGGCAGGGGCACCAAAGTAATAGCACGGGTGCCCTTGCAGTCCAGGGTAACTGCTAGGAGGTAAGGTATGCGGGTGTTGATAGCTGATGATCACGCCCTGTTTCGCGACAGTCTGCGCACGTTGCTGGAGGCCAAGGGGGTGGAGGTAGTAGGGGAGGCCAGCAACGGTCGAGAGGCCATCGAGATGACTCGTCAGCTGCAACCGGACGTGGTGTTGATGGATCTCAAGATGCCGGAGCTAGATGGTCTAGCTGCTACCCGT
>JBHORE010000025.1:0-7851 GCA_042408415.1 Thermobaculum sp. | reverse complement strand
TGCTGAGGTAGCAGGTGCCACCCTATCCTGTGTAAGCATGTCAGCCCAGAACTGGATAGCCTGGGTCGCCTTAGGGTCGGTCAGGGCACATGCCGTCTCATCGCGGTTGAAGACGTCGGCGCCGTTAGCCCAGATCCAGTAGAGCCATGTGGGATAGAAAGTGTAGTCGAATACGATGCCCCATTGGACTATCTTGCCACCCTGCGTCACTGTAAGACGTCTAGCTGCCTCTCGTACATCACGCCAGTCCCAGGAAGCATCTGGATACTTCAGCCCAGCCTTGTCAAATAGATCTTTGTTGTAGAACAGTGCGGCTGGATAAGGCACATACTCTATGGGAAGGGAATAGAGCTTGCCGTTCCAGCTGTTCACCGCCAGAATGGCAGGATCGAAATCTTCCTTCTTGATGTTAGGATCAGCTTGGATGTACGGATCTAGATCGAGTAGTTGTCCAGCCTTGGCGAATGCTTGCACATAGCCTTCCCACATATCAAATACGTCAGGGGGTGAGCCGGAAGCGATCATAGTCTGGAGCTTTTCAAAATAGTTGGTGCCCGCTGGTAAGATCTCTTGTTTGATGCGCACGCCAGGGTGGTCTGCCTCGAATTGTTTATTGATGCGGTCACGTATCTTAAGGTCTTCTGGTCCACCTGGACAGCAAACAAACACGCGGAGCACGCCTTTTTCATATTGTCCGCCACTGTTCGATATAGTCGTCGTGGGAGCAACAGATTGAGTGGTCGATCGACCGCAAGCAGTCAAAAATAGCGCCAACGCTATAAGCAAGTGGATAGGGAAACGCCGCATCACTACTACCTCCGCCTTAGGTATGGGAGGGATCCAACGCTGTACCCCGCTCACACGAGCAAAACATAGTTTGTTCATGAATGTGAAATAAATTCACTATTAAGAACCAGGTTTCTTTATTTTAATCTCCTAAGCTTTGTTAATCAACTGATATAAAGAGACCAGATCCTCCGGCGATGGGTTTGAGAAGGTGCTGATCCTACCACTGCCCACTGTCATTGCTCTACAATGTATTACCATCTGCTAGGACTTGGTCCCAAGCGACATTTAGAACGAGGTATTATTGGGTTGCGTAGACAGGTGACTCTTCATGATGTCGCACGAGATGCCGGTGTCTCGATCAAAACCGTGTCGCGCGTCATCAACGGCGAACCATACGTCAGCCCGAGTACACGCGCGCGCGTGCACGAGGCGATCGAGCGGCTCGGCTATCGTCCCAACGAGGTGGCACGCAGCCTAAAGGGTAAGCGCTCCAAGATGATTGGTCTGATGATCGCTGATATCTCCAACCCCTTCTATGCTGTGATTGCCAAAGCTGTGGAGGAGGAGGCGCGTGCTCGAGGCTATTCCGTGGTACTATGCGCCTCGGGCGAGGATGTGGAGGTCGAGCGGGAATACGTGGAGCTGCTGTTCCGCAAGCGATTGGACGGGTTATTGTTGGTGCCTGCGGCCAACGGCCACGAATACCTACTGCGGGAGATCGCCGCAGGTCTGCATGTTGTTGCGCTCGACAGGCCGATAGACGATCCCGAAGTTGATGCTGTGCTTGTCGAGAACCAAGAGGGAGCATATCGGGCAACGCTTCATCTGGTAGAGCACGGGCACAAGAGGATTGGTTTTATCGGGGCAGGTAAGCAACTGTACACGCTGCAGGAGCGATTAGCGGGCTATCAGAAGGCGTTGGAGGAGCATGGTTTGCAGTCTTTAGTGCGACTGGATGCGCCAGATCCACCTTCGGCAGCGGATGCTATGCGCGAGCTTTTGGACTCACCTGATAGACCAACGGCCGTCTTTTGCATGAACAACCTCATAACGATAGGTGTCCTGGAGGCTCTTGAGGAGCGAGGGTTACGGGTACCCGATGACATGGCAACTGTAGGCTTTGATGACTTCGACTTGGCCGGGCTGCTACGCCCGCGCCTGACGCTCGTGCGGCAGCCAGTCGATGAGTTGGGCAGGCAGGGTGCACGCCTGCTGTTCGAGAGGTTAGAGGGATTATATACCGCAGCTGCACGTCGGATAGTATTACCTACGAAGCTGATGGTCAGGGAGTCTTGTGGCTGCTCCTATGAGCAGGTGAGTAGCAAGGTGTCTGATTAAGGGACCATGACGAATTGGCCCAGCAGCGCCAATGGTTTTCGGATCAGGACCGTCTTGCAGCAGATTTACTATCTACGTGCTTGGCTTTGTGCTCGAGGCCAGAGGAGTCAAAGACGCTAAGTGGCGTCTTTACAGGACTATAGATTATTTTGCCGTTAGCACATTTCCCCCACGAACGCACGATGCCGCCGATCGATTATATCTATCCGGTACCTTAGGCCTACCTTATATGCGGGCTATTGGAAACACCTCGGAGCACGAAGTGTAAATGTGCTCTTGTCCCGGTGGAGCTAACTCGTTCCACCCACTCACTTACTAGAGTAAATAGTATATGTTGCTTAAGGGTATGGACAAGGCTCTGCGAGCATATCAGACTAGATCTGCCTCTGAGCTGCTATCTTTTATGGTCACCGCATTACTTGACATAAGCCAGTATCACTTTAGCATTAGAACCCATAGGGATCAGGCGATAGTGTTCTGCTGCTGCCGGCACGACGAAGGTCTCCCCGAAGTGGAACTTAGAGCGCCCACCGTGCTGCGTCTCAAGTGCTACCCCCATACCCTCCACCACGTGGAGGACGTGGCACCTACCGGCGGTGGTAGACTCCATCGGTCCAGTGAGATCGTAGCGATGCACCGTATAGAACAGCTCCTCTTGGAATGGCCGATAGCCCTAGAAGCTAGCAATCTGACATCAGCTGGAGCCAAAGATAGCAGGGGATATGCACGACGAGAGCCGCGATTACTGTAGATCCTGGAAGATAACGGAGCCGAGATTCACACGATCCATGCTCTCAGGCCCCACATGTCTGTATTGATTGCGGTCGAGGCGCTATCGCTGCTATAGGTCTTAACGCGGATGAGCCCCAACAACAGGTTTCGAAGCTAGCTCTTAGGCACTTTAGTGCAATTTAGCTGGGGGTGTGACCAGTACCGAGGGCACAAGTCCCTATTCAGAAGATAGGGTCTTCTTGCACTGAGTGTCGGATATCAACAAATAGTAGCCCCTCTCCGCAAATCTAATCTAGACTGTGGGAACGATGGTTGCAGAGATCGCCATCAAATCGCTCATCCTCTACAAGGATTTTGCCGATAAGATAGGTGGTCCCGCTAGGGTACTGAGATCAGGAGCGCCCTAAGGAGCACGATTTGTCTTCTCAGCGTCAATGCATCTAAGATCATATCGTGTGGGCAGCTTGATGGTAAAGGTTGATCCCAGTCCTTCCTCGCTCTCCACCTCTATGGTGCCTCCGTGTTGCTCGACTATCTGCTTGGCGCTGGCCAGTCCCACACCGATGCCTCCTACCTTGCTTCTGGCGTTGCTGGCACGGTAGAACCTATCGAATATCCTTGGGATCTCAGCCGTGGGAATGCCCAGGCCATGATCTCTCACCCTAACCACAGCTATATCCTCACCATCTCTCTTCTCCTGAGAGATGGTCACCTCTATCTCCCCACCATCCGGGCTGTACTTGAAGGCGTTGGATACAAGGTTGGTGACCACGCGCTCCAGGCGAGTGGCGTCCCAGAAGCCTGTAAGCTCGGGGCTTTCTACAAACAGCTGTATATGGTGTTTGTTGGTCGTTCTCCGTTGATCCTCTACTACCTTTCTCGTTAGCTCCACCAGAGATACGCGTTGTCGGTCGAGCTCAAGCCCTTGCCCTATCTGTGTCTTGGCCAAGTCCAACAGCTCCTGTACCTGTCCAGTCTCTGAGCTACCGTGCGGGCCATGTTATCCAGCGATCGCTTGATGCCCTGATCCTGGAGCTCTCCAACCGAACCCAGCCTTACCCTGAGCGCCTCCAGGTATATGCCAAGCGCAGCCAGCGGGTTCTTGAGGTCGTGCGTGATCAATGCCAGGAACTCGTTCCTGACCCTGATAGCGTTCTGCAAGTCGTTGTACAGGCGAGCGTTATCCAGGGCGATGCCCGCACGCCTACCAAGCTCCTCAGCGAGCTCAAGATCTCCCCGTACATACCTTCCTTGTTGAGAGGTCAAGAAAGAGATAACCCCTAGCGCTCGGTCGCGTGCTAACAGTGGAGCGCACATATAAGATCCTGTAGCAAGCATTTGCGGTGGGGATAAGGCTCCTGTCCCCGTTGCTCGCTCTGAGAGCAGTCCCTCTGGAAGCTGTGAGGAGGAAGATGATCGGCCCGTCTGGAGCACCTGCCAAACTGTGGGCACATCTTGGGGTTGGTACTGCATGCCCTCAAGGTGCTCCCTGAGCAAGCTCTCCGTTGTCTGATCGCTATGTGCGACCGCTACCCTCTGGAGGGAGCCGTCAGACAGCAGCAGATCGACCATGCAGCAATCAGCTAATTGAGGTACGATTAGGTGCGCTAGCATCCGAGGCATAGCCTCGTAGCTCATGGAGGAGACGAGCAGTTTGCTGGCTTCTGCCAGGAATCGCAGGCGATCCTCAAGCTGCTTGCGATCGGTAATGTCACGCACTGCAGCGAAAACTAGCAGCCCGTCATCGGTGTGCAGCGGGCTCAGGCTGATCTCGGTCGGGAACACGGTGCCGTCCTTGCGCTTAGCCCACAGCTCCATGCCTATGCCCATTGGCCTGGTGCGAGGAGACCTATAGTAGTTCTCCCTGTGATGCCTGTGGATCTCTCTGAGGTGGTCGGGCAACAATATCTCGATCGATTAGCCGATCAACTCCTCGCGGGCGTAGCCGAACAGCTTTTCTGCCTGGGAGTTGACCAGCAGGATACGCCCATCCCGATCAACGGTAAGGATCGCGTCAGGTGCGGTCTCCAGAAGTTCTCGGAAGCGAGGCTCTGCTAATGGGGTTCGGCAGCGGACAGCCATCCCTAGCACGCCGGCTACCGTTTGGATGAAGATCGCCTCCTCATCTGTGAAACTCCTATTACCCCTCGTGTACGCGCTGATCACACCCCAAGATCCTTCCGGCCCCTCGATCGAGGCGCTTACGCCCGCCCTCACGTTGTGGTTCTCTAGCAGGGGATCCGTGAACCGCGGCTCACTTCCCGAAGCTTCGACAGTTGCGTACCCCACCAAGCCGGTGCGCCATCCCACTCCGGCTCGTAGCAGTAACTGGTTGCCCTCCACCCGTTCGAACACCCCGCACAGATCTGCGCGCATCGACTGGCAAACGACCTCCATAACGTGTTGAAGCCAGGTGTCCAGATCGCGCGCTGTTGGTTCCGAGCGCGCGATCTCCAGCAATGCGCGCTGGAAGGTACCTCCTACCTTAACCTCTTCCCCTGATGTCTGGTCCATGGTGCATTTAGTATAACATCAGCCGACCGGCCTGCACATCGCCCTCGCTCTCAAACCATCCCAGCAGGTAGGAGGTAAGAGACTACGGCTATCCGTAGGTATGTGGGCTGATCACATCCACTGTTTTATGATTTAGGGGCTAAACAACCCAGGAGATAAGTATGCGCTTGCTGCTAGCGTACGCTAGCAGGCTCGGGGTCACCAAGGAGGTTGCCTAGTTCATAGCTCCTGAGCTCGAGAGCAGTGGTCGCTATAACAGCGACCACTGCTGCAGCTTACTGGGACAAGATCGGCACTCAAGTTGCCGAGCGCTCTGGGCTTGCTCCTGTCTCTGGAACTCGTGTCCATGCTTGGCTGATGAGTGGGATGATCCATCGATCCAGACCCCACCAGCCGGCTGGTCTCCAACCCACTATGAGCACCAGCTCCAACGCCAGGAGTATGGGGTTGGTGGAGACCGTGCCTGCCAGCAGGTAGTTAGCGTTCATCACTCCCCCAAAGAAGGCTGCCACCCCAGTCAGGAATCCCAAGATGAGAGCTATGCCCACCAGCACCTCACCCCATGCAACCAACCATCCAAACAGCGCTGAGTTCGGTATCACCACCTCCCTTAGGAACCAGGCGTACCAGCCCTGTACATCCGGATGCTCCCCAGCCGTCTTGGCCAAAGCCCCTTGTGCGAACCCTCGTACGGCCGCCCCAGCCTGACTACCAGTCCAGGCAGGACTACCCACCTTTTCTATCCCGGCCTGCAGCCATTCATAGCCAACGTAGATGCGGATCGGGAGCAGCAATAGTGATGCCCCATATCCAAAGCGGAGGAACTGGAACCAGCGCCACTCACGGTGGGGGATCTCATCCTCGCTGACGGTATAGCTGCCGGGTCTGTAGCTGCGAGATAGCAACCACAGAGTGACCAAGAACAACAGTACACCTACGACTACGGATGTAAACCCCAACCCCTGGTCAGATCCCGGCCTACTACTGTAGAACAGTAGGAGTGCACCCACCACAGCTGCCCCCAGTGTCCACCAGTGGATTGCGTTACCTCTTGCGTTCATGATCTCACCTCCTGGTAGGAAATAGTCCACTTCGTGTTTGCCTACATCGGCAGGCTACAGGCCAGGCTCTTGCAGCAGGACAGGGAGCTGTTGGCACTGCACGAGGCCGGCGTCGACATCTCATCCGATCTGGATCTAGAGGCCGTCCTGCAGAGGATAGTGGACAGGGCTCGCATATTGGTGGGGGCTAGATATGGCGCGTTGTCCATATTGAAGGAAGGTAAGGTAGAGCACTTCGTTACCTCAGGCATCGCTCCCGAGGAGCGTGAAAGGATCGGACCGCCGCCGCCCGGACACGGGCTATTGGGGATCGTGCTGGAGGAAGGGAAGAGCCTCCGGCTGCGTGACTTGACGAGACATCCAAAATCTGCGGGTTTTCCTCCACACCATCCGGTAATGCGCTCTCTCTTGGCGGTGCCGATAACCTCCCATAGTAGGGTAGTAGGCAACCTGTACTTGACTGAGAAAGAGGGAGCAACTGAGTTCTCCGACGAGGATGAGCGAACCTTAAGAAGGTTTGCCACTCAGGCCGCATTGGCCATCGACAACGCACGCCTACACAGTCAGGTGTGGGAGCTGGCCATTACCCAAGAGAGGACGAGGATTGCTCGGGAGATGCACGACGGCCTGGCGCAAGTATTGGGCTATGTGAACCTCAAAGCGCAGGCAGTGGGTGACCTGTTGCGGTCGGGACGCACTGAGCGCGCGCTGCTCGAGCTGGATAAGATGCCGAGGTGGCACGAGGAGCCTATAGGGACTTGTGGGAGCAGATTCTAGCCCTGCGCGTTGTGCCTACGGGAGATGGTAGCTTCCTCGAAGCATTACGTACCTACCTTGAGCAGTGGGAGGAGCAAAGCGGTATCCGGGTGGATATAGATGCATGCGTGAATGACCCCCATCTGAGTCCTAGGGCCGACCTACAGCTGCTACGTATCCTGCAGGAGGCTCTGGCTAACGTGCGCAAACACTCAGGGGCCACTAGGGTCAAGGTCGTCCTTCGGGAGAACCACAGGCACCTTGAGGCGGTGGTGGAGGACGACGGACGAGGCTTTGATCCCGCAGGTGTGCTGCCTAGGGATTTCCCTAAGTTCGGACTAGCGATCATGCGAGGGCGTGCTGAGTCCATAGGGGCGCGTCTTGATGTAGAATCTTCCCATGGTGCAGGCACGCGCGTGCGGGTGTGCGTGCCCATGGATAATCGTGACTAAGTGCGGAGGTGGAGATGAGGGTACTGATAGCGGACGATCATGCACTGTTCCGAGATAGCCTACACACCTTGCTGGAGGCCAAGGGGGTGGAGGTAGTAGGGGAGGCCAGCAACGGTCGAGAGGCCATCGAGATGACTCGTCAGCTGCAACCGGACGTGGTGTTGATGGATCTCAAGATGCCGGAGCTAGATGGTCTAGCTGCTACCCGT
>JBHORE010000019.1:0-5757 GCA_042408415.1 Thermobaculum sp. | reverse complement strand
GGCCGCCGCGTAGCTAGATGAATCCTGCAGGTAACGGACCTGGCTGCGACATCAGGCAGTATCTGCAGAGCCTCTATCCAGCAGGAAGGTGTGGCTACAAGCCTCACGTTCCCCGTTATCCCTCCCCAGTTGGTGGCTGTGTGCCGTGAGTGGATGTGGCCTTCGTAGTTGAGGACGCCCTCCACCTTGTTGTTTACGCGGATCGCCACCAGGTTCGACTCCCCAGGCGATACGTGCTCGGTGACATCGAAGCGATGGGGGACACTCAGGGAGTCGCCCGAGCCCACCCAGCGACCGTTGACCCATAGATCCGTGATCCAGTTGACGCGATCCACCTGCAGCCAGAGAGTACTGCCCTGCCAGCTGCTAGGTACTTCCACCTCACGCACGTACCAAGCAGGGCCCTCGTAGCTCCGGCGCTTCGTCCATCCAACTATCTGCTCGGGAGGACGCTCACCGTAGCCTTGCTCCTCCCAGGAGCCGGGTATCCGGATGTTCCCTGGCCGGAGGGCTCGGTACCACTCCTGCTGCACCCCAACGCCATCTGGGTCGAGCGCAAAGCTCCACTCTCCATCCAGATCCAGCTTCTCGCGCGTGCGGGATGGTAGAAGCCCGGTCTTGGCAGCTCTACTCATACCAGCATCACCTCTATTCCTAGGTCTCTGAAGGGTTGTACGGCCTCTTCGGTAGCCGCCGTGTCGGTGATGAGGACGTCAACCCATTGGGTGGGACACATCAGCGCCGTGGCCACCACGCCCAGCTTGGTGTGGTCCGCGACCACGATGCGCTGTTTGGCATGCTCGATCAGAGCTCTGTTTACCGCGGCCTCTTCGGGATTCCAACAGGTGAGGCCCTTCTCGGCGTGGATGCCGTTGACTCCTATGAACACCTTGTCCACGAAGAACTCGCTGACCGCCTTGATCGTGAAGCTGCCCACGAGGGAGAACCAGCTACCTCGGAGGAAGCCGCCCGCCACGAACACCGTGAGGTCGTCGCGGTTAGCTAGCTCCATGGCGACGTTCACGGTCGTGGTGATCACCGTGATGCCCTTGCGGTGGCGCAGGCTGCGTGCCACCTGGGTGGTGGTCGTGCCCGGCGTGAGGGATATGGTCTCGTTGTCTGCTATAAGAGAGGCCGCTGCCAGGCCTATACGCCTCTTAGCCTCGCCCTCCTTGCGCACTTGCTCCTCGAAGGAGGAGTCGTGCAGGAAGGGTTCGTACAGCATGCGCTCGGCAAGCGATGCCCCGCCGTGCGTGCGGCGCAGCAGTCCTTCTCGCTCCAGCTCCGCCAGGTCACGACGGATCGTGGCCGGGGAAGCCCCCAACTCCTCCACCAACTCCTCTACGGTCACTTCAGACCTCTCAAGTAGCCGTTGCAGGATCTGCTCCTTGCGTAGCTGCGAGCCCTTGACCTTTATATCAGCCATCGTAACCTCCCATCACTAGCGCCACCGCCCCCAACAGCGCGGCATCATCTCCAAGCTCTGCACCCCTCACCTCCACCCTGCCCTTGGGATAGGTCCAAGCATGCCTGGCCACGTACTCCCTCACCTTGGGCAGTACCAGCTCTCCTCTCCCCATCACCCCTCCTCCCAGCACCACCACCTGGGGATCATAGGCGTGCACCAGGGTCACCACCCCACTTGCTAGGTACCTCACCCACCTTTCAAACACCCAGCAGGCCAACTCGTCTCCTCCCTCCACGGCTCCAAGCACACCCTCCACATCCACTTGCCTGCCCACAAGCCCTGATCCACAACCCCTCTCCAGATGCCTCCTCACCATCCCCACCAGCGCCGTGGCCGAGGCATACACCTCCCAGCAGCCCACGTTTCCGCACGAGCACAACTCCCCATCTACCTCTACCGTGAAGTGCCCTCCAAGGATCCCTGCCAGCCTACCGGAGCTCCTAAGCAGCTTGCCTCCACTTATCACCCCGGTGCCCACTCCCGTGCCTATCGTCACGCACACCACGTCCTCATACCCCTTCCCAGCCCCGTACACCCACTCCCCAAGGGCGTACACTCGAGCATCGTTGTCCACCTTGGTCGGTACCCCAAACACCTCCTGTAGGTAACCTCCCACACTGACCCCCTCTATGTCAGGGATCTTGCCGTTGAGCTGGAGGACGGTGCCCGTGGAGGTGTCTATCACCCCGGTAAAGCCCACCCCTATCCCCTCCAGGACCTCATCCCCCACAAGCTCCCTGCCTAGCTCCACGAGCCTCTCAAGCACGTGCTGGGCCCCAAGGTGCCCCTGAGTGGGCACAACTAGCCTCCTTATCACCTTACCCTCCCGACTGACCAACCCACTCTTGATCCTAGTACCCCCCACATCATACGCTAGGTACATCTCTCCATCACCCCCTCTTGCCTCGTCACCTCCCTCCACTCCACCAACGGCAGCATCGCCTCCACTTCGGCCAGCGGGCACGAGGGCACCTCGTACTTCCCAAGGTTCACGTGCGCCGCAGCTACCCCCCAACGGGCAGCTAACACTAAGTCCCCCGTACGTTCGTAGGCCCAGGCAAAAGCTCCCACCATGGCATCGCCACAGCCCACTGGGTTGATACCTTTGCCCCCAGGCAAGCATCTGGGCACCTGGGGCACGGGGATGTGCCAGGCCCGCCCCCCACAGACCAACAGCGCACCTCCTGCCGCCATGGATAGCAACAGCACCTCGACCCCATGCTGAGCCGCAAAAAGGGTGGCTTCGGTAACCCTATCCTGCATGTCGCCAGTGGATCTGCCCAGGAGCGCCTCGAATTCCTCGAGGTTGACTTTCACCATCCATGGCCTGCCGGCGAGCGCTATCTCCATAGGCCGGGAGTGGGAGTCGATGATCACCTTCTTGCCCATGGCGCGTGCCATCTCTATCGCCCGCAGGTACAGGTCCGGTGGCATCCCAGGGGGGAGGCTGCCCGAGAGCACCACCAGGGATGCTCGTGGGAGTTCCCTCTCCAACAGCTCCAGCAGCAGTACGTGCTCATGTCCCTTCAGTTGTGGTCCCTCATCGATTATCTCGGCGACTAGCCCAAGCTGCTTATCCACTACAACCACGGATGACCTGTTCTCGGCCTCTATCTCCACCGCCCGGTAGTCGATACCCTGTCGAGATGCCGCCCGCCGCCATCGCAGGCCGTTACCACCCCCTAGGACCACGATCGCGGTGCTGCTACCCCCCAGCTGCACGACCACGCCGCTGACGTGGGCTCCGGAGCCGCCAGCCTGATCGAAGCTTAGATGGCTGCGCAGAGTGGCCCCCGACTTGAATCCCGACACGACGTACACCCTATCGGTTGAGGTGTTGGGGGATACCGTCAGGATCATGCCTTCCAGGCCTCCATCAACCAGTCCCATAGCTCCCTGTGCTCCTGAGGCTTGGATACGTAGTCGTAGCATTTAGGGTGGGCCAACAGCGCCCTTACCATCGGCATCTCGGGGTCCAGGCAGGCTTGTCGTCTCCTGGGCACCTGTACCCTTCTGGGTGCGGGCGCCCGCAGGTAGCTCGGGTTGCGCTCGAAGGAGCCGTCGGCGAGGACGTAGTACGCAGTGCCACCCAGCTGCCTAAGAGGCTCGTAGATCAGGGTGGTATCCAGGGCATACACCGCCCCAAGCACCAAAGGACCGTTCCCCACGTTCACCACCACGTGTACCCATCCAGGCGGGATAGGTACCTTGTCGCCGGGTCCTACAGGTACCAATATCACCTGCGACACCTCCGGAGATGCTGTATCCTGTAGGTACATCAGCCCGCTACCGTACCAGAACTCGTACACCTCGGAGTAAGCCAGGTCAGTGCCCGGAGGGCAAGAGTGAACGTGCCCCTGGCTGCGCACCCACTCTCGCCCCACCTTACCAGCGTTGTACACCACCGCCCCCAGCCCGAGGCCGTGCTCCTCGAGGGCGCGCTGTCCCACCTGAATGTTCATATAAATGGTGTATAGGTGTTCTGGTCCCTCAGCATCAGGATCTAGCAGCATCTGTCGGATATCGTCTGTGCGGCGTACCTCCGCAGGATCACTTGTTATCCCCTCGCCGAAGGTCAGTCTCAGGCTCAGTGGGTCCAGGGATACCGGAAAACCCGCCATATGGGAAAGATCTATCAAAGACATGTCTCACCTCACACTTGCATGTTAGCTAGCACCTCTTCTGGGCTCATCCCCTCGTGCACTACCTGCTGGAAGGCCTCCAGGGCACGTCCCGGGTCCTCTGCCTGGTAGATGTTGCGGCCGAACATGATCCCGCCACAGCCAGCTAGCAATGACTCGTGGGCCACCTCGAGGGCCTCGCGAAAGGTCTCCTTTCTCACACCACCGGCCACCAGCACCGGTACCGGACATCCTCGCACCACCTCCGCCATGGACTCGCGACTGCCAGGGTATATGCACTTGACCACGTCCGCCCCCACCTCAGCAGCGATGCGCGCGTACATCGCAAGGACTTGGGTGTCAGTTTTGTCCTCGGGATGAGCCTTCTCACGGGCGCTGCGCGGCTCTATTATCAAGGGTAAGCCCAGCCTCTCACACTCCCTGGAGATGGCCGCGTTGCGGGCGATCTCGGCCTGCTCGTCGTGGGGATCGGCGTGTCCCACGAACATGTAGGTCATCACCGCCGATGCCCCCGCAGCGAGCACTTGCTCGATGGATGCCAGCGCCACAGATACGCCTTCTGGGTATGGCAAGATACCCCGACTGAAGTTCTGCCAATCCAGGTGCACCACCAGCGCCGGGGCGTCGGGCCCGATGAACACTTCCTCAAGGTGGCTCACCATGCCTGGTGAGACCATCAGCCCCTCGGCTCCCCGCAGCGCGCGCGCCGTCTGCCGCATCTCCTCCAGAGTGACCATGCCCTCCACAGGCCCCATCAACAGACCATGCGAGTAAGCTACCACGATCGCACGCCCACTGGAGGGACGGAAGAGTTTGCCTAACCTTAGCTTCTTGCCTGTGCGCGCATCCATCTGCTCACCTCTCAACACAATCTTGCAAGAACTCTACCAGATCCAGTACATGTATCCCATGCGTCCCCGCCGGAGCTCTGAGGTTGCGGCGGGCGTAGACCGAAGTGGTGATCACCACCTCCGCCCCGGACTCCAACACCTCCACCAATCTGCGCCGCGCGATCTCCTCCGCGACCGCCGGGTAGGGGTACCCAACGGTGGGGCCGGAGGGCAACGCCTGCTCGCGACGGTAGCGCATCTCGCGCAGCTGGGCTCCCGTCCGGGATATGAGCTCGCGAGGGGATTCGTATACTCCCAGGCCTCGGCCTAGGCGTGAGGAGTCGTGGTAAGTGACCAATTCCCCCTGCTTGCGAGGGTGCCAACTGCCCTCGACCTCGCACAGCCATTGCGAGACGTGCACCACACGGCATCCCAACTCCACCCCGAGCAGAGGGTAGAGTCGTCCCAAGGCGTAGGCCGTCTCGGCAGCATCAGCTATCACCAGCTTAGCCCCAAGGGATTCCAGCTGTCTCCCCACCTCCCGCGCAGCAGCCTTGGCCTCGGCCCACAGCCCGAGGTCGTACAGCTCGTATCCAGCTGTGACCCCCACGAGCTCACCGGCCTGGGTGCACAACCTGTGGACCACGCGCCTACAGGCCTCCGCCACCTCTGGCGCCAGCGCCACGGTAGAGGCGTCCACCAGGAGCACGGCCTCTCCTGGGCGAGCGTGCACCTCCTGCTGCCCCCAGGGCGTGCCCTCCGTCAGGTAAGCCTCCCTGATGGCCAGCACGTACTCGGGAGCGCATCCCGCGGCCAC
>JBHORE010000018.1:0-7249 GCA_042408415.1 Thermobaculum sp. | reverse complement strand
TCCTCCAATCCTTCTATATACTCTGATGCCGTGTTGAAGATATCTGCGACTACCTCTTGGGTTGCGTCGTTCCAGGATTGACCGCCGGCAAGCTGAAGAGGGTAGGGCTGCGCCCATATGTAGACTAGATGTTTCTCTGGGACTAGCGAGGGGTCTGTAACTGAAGGAGTGAGTAGGTACACCGCTGGTTTGCTTGGCTTGTTGCCTATCGCTGCTTCTTTAAAGCTTTTCTCTAGACTACTTAAAGTTGGGCAAAGCAGTTGCATACCTCTATAGTGGTCCTTGTTATCGGATCCCCCAACGGCCTTGTACTTAGGTAAGTTCTTTGCTATGCCTCTTATATATACCCCGCTTATCGGGGATACCTTGATAGACCTAACCTTTCTCCGGAAGTTGTCATTCAGCGCCTTGGATGGGACGAGTTCCAATAGGGTTTTGACGGGAGCAACTGAGCTAATAACTATATCGGAGGAAAACTTCTCCCCGGAAGAAGTCTCTACACCTGTAGCTCTGCCGTTTCTGACAAGTATGCTGGTGACCTCGGTATCTAAGCGTACCTCTCCGCCCATACTAATTAACGACTCTTGTAGGGCTTCTGATAGCTTGCCAGAGCCTCCTTGGGGACGAGTTACGCCGGTAGAGTGGCTCAGTGCATGCCATCCTGCGAAGTTAGCGGTTCCGGGAGTGCTTGGAGATATTCCAGCCTGAGCAGCAAGAAAAGCCAACGGAGCCTTGACGTGTTCGCTCTCAAAAGTCATACTCTCAAAAGTCATAGATAGCAGCTTGCCGTAGTCCATAAGTAGCTGGTGTATCCTGTTCTGCAAGGATCTTCTCGCAGCCATCTTCAGCAAGGACACTATATCTTTTGATAGGGCTTTGTAGGACATACTTGGTGCTGATGGTTTTGATGTGAAGGTAGCTGTAAGGATACGATTCAACTCCGTCCAATCTTCTACGAACTTCTTGTAAGCCTCTGCATCCTTTGGAGATACTTTCTCTATCTCCTCACATGTCTTGTCCAAATCCCTGTAGAAACGCAGGTATGTGCCATCTGGGAAGGGGGCGAATGCAAAGGGATCGAGTTGCAAATATCTCAGCCCAAACTTTTCAAGCTTGAGATCATCTATAATGCCTGTCTCGTGAATCAAGGTGTGGACAGCGCTGCCTACGTCGATCTTATACTTCCCAAACATCTCTTCAGTGGCTGATGCCCCACCCACGACTGACCTTCTCTCCAGGACAATCACTTTACAACCGGCTTTGGCCAGATAGTTTGCGCACACGAGACCATTGTGTCCCGCTCCTATAATGATGACGTCGTAGTCTTTTTGCCTGCTCATGATATTTACCTCTTACCTAGTAGACTAGTGCCATCTGGGCTCTCGTTTCTCGAGAAAGGCTTTGATCCCTTCCTGACCATAAGGCGAACTAAGCAACTCCTGGAATGCCCACTCGTCCTCTCTTATGGCTTGCCCTTGGGAGACTCCAGTCCCTTTGTGAACCCTTTGCTTTATAAGATTGACTGCAAGATTTGGCAGGCTGGAAAGTTTTTGAGATATCTCTAGCGATCTATCAATAAGTCCTTCCGGAGATACAACCTCATTAACTAGTCCTATCTGAAGAGCTCGATCTGCGTTTAGGGGCTCGCCTATCAGGCACATCTCCAGAGCTCTAGCTTTACCGAGTAGCCGCGTCAGCCTTTGTATACCTCCCCATCCAGGAAGTAGCCCAAGCTTGATCTCAGGCTGACCGAAAATAGCATTTTGTGAGGCTATTCTTAGGTCACAAGCTAGAGCTAACTCATTTCCTCCGCCAAGGCATATTCCGTTTACAGCTGCTATGACCACTTTAGGATAGGATTCGATGAAGTTAAGTAAGTCGTTTGCTTTTCTTATAAGCGGTATCTCTGGTGAATCTGGATCTTGCTCTAGAAAGCTCTTTATATCTGCTCCAGCAGAGAAGCATCTACCATTTCCAGTGATAATTACTACTTTGGTGTTTTTATCTTCTTCGTATGATGTGAGGGTTTCTTCAAGCTGTTCAATTACCTGAAGGTTGATGGCATTGACGGGCGGCCTATTTAAGGTTATTAGTAGAGTGTTTTCCATATACTGTAGTTGCAGGAATCTCTCAGTATCCGCCTCCACTTATTAATCCTCCTTATAGATGTACGCTGCGCATTCACTATCATACTTTGTGCCACAGGTTTCGCCGAATATCTTATAATTCATACGATCTCTGTAGATATTGCCAGGAGAGGGCTAACTTGGAGGCTATAGCTGTATACGCAGGCTCTTTTGACCCCGTTACCAACGGTCATCTGGACTTAATAGAGCGAGCTAGTCCCCTTTTTAAGAAACTTGTTGTAGCTGTTGGGGTAAATCCAAGGAAGCCAGCTGCTTTTAGTTTGGAAGATAGGCTCGAGATGCTTCGCAGGGTTACAGCCCACATACCGAATGTGGAAGTAGATAGCTTCGATGGGTTGCTAGTAGAGTATGCTAAGTCCATAGGTGCTAAGGCAATAATTCGGGGACTTCGGGCAGTAGCCGACTTTGATTACGAGATGCAACAAGTGCTTATGAACAGGAAGTTGTGTCCGGAGATAGAAACTGTGTTTCTCACTACCAGCACGCAGTATTCTTTTCTCTCGTCAAGCCTGGTCAAGGAAGTGTCTGTACTAGGAGGTTCCGTAGAAGGACTTGTACCTAAGGAAGTGGAACCGTACCTAGAAAAGTTGAAGAGTTCCCATACCTAGAGGGTCTTGTACATATAGGACCAGCTCTTCTCGAATCTGTATCCAAGTATCTGAGCGGCTTCTATCTGGTTTCCGTCAAAAGCCGAGACGTATAATCGATGAACTCGAGCTCCGTATTGTAGGAGCATCTCTTGTAACCTAATGAAGACGCTCGTCATGTTCAATCCCGGTTGAGGCGAGTACAAAGGTGGAAGACTCTCGGTGGGGTTGCCACGTAGTATGTTTCTTGCCGCAATGAACCCTACGGTTTTCCCTTGGTTATATATTGCATACTGCTGGTAAGTGGATAATCTACCAAGTATTGAGGGTAGCCATAAGTTTCTCCAGGCTCTGGAGATGTATTCCTCTTCGTACACCCTCATAATTTCCTCTAGCTTGATAGGTACGTTTGGACTTGTGCTTATGATCTCTCTGCATAGAGGTATATCTGCTCTGGTTACAGGGGAGAGCGAAACCTCAGAAAGGTCTGTGCCGATAGTCATAGGGTTGACTATGTACCGGTAGCTGAGCCTCCTGTCGTATTCCTCCATCCCCAACGATCGATATAAGTTCATGGCAGGAGTATTGTCGGTCATGACTTCGAGGGTAACGATACTTCTGCCAAGCTGTTTTGTTCTTTGAAACATGACGCTTATTAGGCTCCTTCCGATGCCCTTGTGCCTATGGTCAGGATGTACTGCTAGGCTGCTTATGTTCAAGGGGAGCCTTCTTTTTGTAGAATGCAGCATCACGCAACCTAATACCTGACCATCTTCTTCAGCTACCCAGAACTCCAGGGTTACCCCGATTGCTCTGAGAAGGTGCCGTAACCAGGGATAGCTGGCGATAGTCCCTAGGGACACCTGAGCCTTGATCGAATCCCGGTTCAGGTTAGAGAGCGATATCTCCTCCGCAAAGGAAGATGCGAGGATATCGACCAGCTGCTTGGAATCAGATAGTTTTGCTAGCCTTATGCGCATGCTTGCTGATGTTCACAATGTATATACTACATGCCCCTGTTGAATTCCGTACATGATTATAAGTCTATATGACTGCGTGTTCTCAAAATTTTGCTAGTCCTTAGGATTTGGTTTTCTAATGGACTGGCTTTCTGATAGAGGCTTCACCAGCTTGTACAGTAACGAGCTCATTGTCCGGTGTCCTTATAATCAATCCTCCTTCTGTGGAGACTCCAATTGCTATTCCTTGGATATCAGAGCTGTCCGTTATCACAGTTACTTCCTGACCTATAGTAGATGTAGAGTTCTTCCACTCTTCATGTACTTGTAACCAGTTTCCTGAGTAGATCACCTGTAGGCGGGAATCTAGACTTAACAGGATAGATATGAGAAGCTCTGTCCTGTTGATTTGGGTGGTGGCATGGTCTGCTATGCAGGTTGCGTTTACAGACTTAGGATACTCATAAACGTTAATGCCAAATCCCAATATGGTAGTAGTTGTAGTCTGATTGCTGTTTATCTGTGACTCCGCCAGGATACCACATACCTTTAGGTTGCCTATCAGCACGTCGTTTGGCCACTTGATACTTACTGGTTTATCCACCAGGGGTGTAATGGAGTCTCGAACGCTAAGCGCACAGGCCGCAGTTAGTATGTAGGACCTGTTTGGAGTCAAAGGAGGACGTAGAAGAATAGAGCAGCTTATAGAAGACCCTCTTGGCGAAACCCAGGTTCTACCTCTTCGTCCGCGACCCTGACTTTGATGGTCAGCTATTACTACTATTCCCTCATCTGCGTTGTTGATGATCCTCTTCAGGTACGAGTTAGTGGAATCTATCTCTTCGAAGAAGACCACCTTCCTCAGGATTTTTGTGTGCGATAGTATCTGTTGGAGTTTGTCGAGATCTATCTGGTCCATGAGGATTGTGTGCTAGTTGTTATAGAGCATCTCTCTTACTGTCATGACGTCTTGCCGGAGCTTGGTGTCTACTTCTATATCTTTCTCTACCTTTGTTATACCATGAAGCACGGTTGTATGGTCTCTACCCCCTAGGATGGCTCCGATCTCTGAAAGGGACTGATCAGTATCCTCTCTCATGATGTACATTGCTACCTGTCTAGGTATTACGACCTCTCTTGCTCTCGTCTTTCCCTTCAGCAGCTTTTCATCTACGCCGTAGTATGAGGCCACAGCTTGTAGGATGCGCTCAGGAGTGATTTGTCTCTTCTTCCTGGCCATAGTGGTATCGTTAAGTGCTTCCGCAGCAGTCGCCAGGGTTATAGGTTCCCCTGTAAGCCTAGCTAACGCCACAATGCTGTTCAGCGCTCCTTCTAGCTCTCGTATATTGCTTTGCACCTTGCGAGCTATTAGCTCAAGTACATCATCAGGGAGGTCTACACCCTTGTTCTCAGCCTTTATACGGAGTATCGCGATCCTGGTCTCTAAGTCTGGAAGGTTGACCTCGGTCATGAGGCCGCCTTCGAACCTGGACCTTAGCCTGTCCTGTAGGGTCGCTATAGCCTTGGGTGGTCGATCGCTCGTCATCACGATCTGCTTGTTTGCCCCATGAAGATGATTAAAGGTATGGAAGAACTCCTCTTGGGTACTTTCCTTGCCTGCTATGAACTGAATGTCATCGATAAGAAGGATATCGATGCTCCTATAACGAGCCCTGAACTCCTCTGTTCTGTGTTCTCTAATGGCATTAATTAGATCATTAGTAAATTGCTCACTGCTCACATATAGCACCCGCAGGTATGGCTTCAACTTCAGAGCATGGTTGCCAATTGCGTGCAGCAGGTGAGTTTTGCCTAGTCCTACGCCTCCATACAGGAACAAAGGGTTATAGGCTTCAGCCGGGTGTTCAGCTACTGCCATGCATGCAGCATGAGCCATCCTGTTACTGCTACCGACAATGAAGTTCTCGAAGGTATAGCGGGGATTGAGCGGTGTGTTCGGCGCGCCAAACTGGGTGCTTGTGTTCTGCGCAGCGTTCAGTAAGGGTGCCTCCACAGAGTTCTCAGTGCTTCTGGAGCTACGCTCATTTGAGGAGATTATGCCATTTACTACGAAACTAACCTGCACAGGCCTATGCAATATGTTGCTCAGAGATCTTCTTATCTCAGGCTCGAATTTCCTCTCTATAGTCATCTGGGCGAAGCTTGTGGGGACAGATATAACGGCTTCATCATCATCCAACGACACGAGAGAAGTGTTTTTGATCCAGGTCTCAAACTGTGCAGGGTTGAGTCTGACCTCAAGTTCTCCAAGTACGGCTTGCCAGACCTGTTTCGGGTTCATGGGAATAGTACTCCTGGTAAATGCCATCTTGTTTGCAGATTAGCAATGCGTGTTTACGGCTTGCAATCCGTTCGCCAATAAAATTCACAAAGTCTTTATTCTTTGTTAGCAGCTACAGATGCCTATAAATTAAAACAGGCTGTTCCTGCCCTTCTTGCCATTGGGAACGAACACAGACTCCTCTGCTTGTCTTAGCCCTATGGAATCAGGCTCGTACCATCTGTTCCACTCGTCGGGAGCATCTATGCTCTGGCCACCGTGGGATGTGTATCTGGTGCGTACTCGGCATAGCACAGGAGCGTTCAGCGAGTTGCCCGTAATTATCACCTGCCCCTTACTCAGTGAGGGTAACTCTCGTAGTATCTCTCGGCTAGCGCTCTCGACTGAGGAGGCAATGCTGTTCTGATCGATCGGGTTGACTACCTTCATGATGAACTGTGTCATGCACTGCGAGAGTACATCGCTGTCAAGTTTGCCTGGCCTCTGGCTAATAAGTCCTACACCTACCCCGAATTTTCTGCCTTCTGCCAGTATCTGCTTGAGTATACCTGTACTAACCGCGTCACCGCTTGCAGGTGCGTAGTGGTGAGCCTCCTCTATCAGGATGAATACCGGGTATGGGATATAATCCTCATCCAGAGGCGTATTTTCCCTTCGCATAGTGCGCTGCCTAGATCTATAGATCCTGCGTAGTAATGTGGATACTATTACCTGCTGCTGCTTCTCATCAATGTTGTTTAGCTGGATTATAGTGCATTGTCCTGGTTTAAGAACCTCCTTCAGATCCAGGTGTTCTGACTTAGTGAAGTTATTTTGTACAAATATGTGACTTATTCTCCAACATAGGGCCTCTGCAGTGCTGGAGTAGTCTGATGAGCCTGATTGGGAGCTCTCTAGATCTTCTGCCACTTGCCTGATAGCGACCTGGAGCTCATCTTTCCCCCAGTTGGAATTATTATCTTTGTCATTCATGAGGCGTTTATGAGCCTCTCTCAGGATATGCTCCATTCTGTCGGATATGTTCGGCAAAAGGTATCGGAAGTCTGAAAACTCAAGCGATGATAGTTTGACTTTTATGTGCTTGGGAGGAAAGATACGAGTTCTAGGCCTGTAGTCAGTTGTGCTATTCTTCTCCCTAAGTTGCTCTACGTTGGGCAGTTCTGTTAAGGTCTCGTACTCGGCATGTGGGTCTATGATCAGTACGCAGCCTTTATTTGCAGGGCTCATCAGCTCCTCAACGATCACACCGGCCAG
>JBHORE010000014.1:0-5812 GCA_042408415.1 Thermobaculum sp. | reverse complement strand
GCCACGAGAGCTCGCTGGCAAGGTGGCCTATGTCACAGGGGGGGCTGGGGGTATAGGCAGCGCGATCTGTCGGGCGCTTGCGCGTGAGGGGGCCTGCGTGGTGGTGGCGGACCTGGACGTGGAGGGTGGTCAGGAGGTGGCTGATGATCTTCCCCAGCCATCGATCGGCGTGTGGGTGGACGTGACCAACGAAGGCGCGGTGGCGGAGTCCTTCCGACGGACCATACTGGAGTATGGTGGAGTGGATGTGGTGGTCTCTAACGCTGGCCTTGCATCCAGCGCTCCGGTAGAGGAGACTAGCGTAGAGCTCTGGGAGAAGAACCATGCAGTGTTGACCAAGGGCTACTTCCTAGTGTCCCGGGAGGCTTTCAAGCTGTGGAAGCAGCAGGCTACGGGTGGTAGCCTGGTGTTCATAGCTTCCAAGAACGGTCTCGTGGCGGGGAAGAACGCTTCGGCCTACTCCTCTGCTAAGGCTGCGGAACTGCACCTCGCACGCTGTTTGGCCGATGAAGGTGGTGCGTACGGCATCAGGGTCAACACAGTGAACCCCGATGCCGTCCTGCAGGGCTCAAGGATATGGAGCTCCTCTTGGAGGGAGGAGAGGGCCAGGGCCTATGGAATCAAGCCTGAGCAGCTGGAGGAGTACTATCGAGAGAGGACGGTCCTGAAGGTAAATATCTACCCGGAGGATGTGGCCGAGGCGGTGCTGTTCTTTGCCTCCAGCTCGCGCTCCGGCAAGTCGACCGGCAACATCTTGAACGTTGATGGTGGCGTCTCGGCCGCCTATCCGAGGTAGCGCGTAGATGTCTGAGGTCGATCTGTTCCTGCGGCAGGCGGCGGCCACGGGCAGCGGAACCTCGCGCGTGCGCGCAGATGATGCATCTGCGGTGGCTGGCGTAGTGGCGGCGGAGATGGAAGCCGTGGCCGCCGCCGCGTGCACGGTCAGTGCACGCGCTGCCCTTATGCTCCCGGAGCTGCTTGATACCCTGACTCGGCGTGGCGTAGAGGTGAGCATCGCCGAAGAGATGGCTGAGGGGCTAACTACCCGCCAGCTTGCGGAAGCCCTTGCGGGCAGAGTGGGAGTGATCGCCGCGGAGGCCGGTGTTCTGGAGACGGGCTCTGTGCTCCCCTCAGATGATACCCTCCCAGCGCGACTGACGGGTATGCTCTCCGAGTCGGTGGTCGTGTTGCTGCCCTCCGGCAGGCTCCTGCGCTCTCTCGATGACCTAGCGGCGCTGCTTGCTCGCCTATCCTCTGAGGGTAGGCGTTTCCTATCATTGGTCACGGGTCCCAGCAGGACCTCGGATATCGAGCGGGTGCTTACAATAGGAGTGCAGGGACCGCGTAGACTCCACGTCGTGATACTGCAAGAGGAGGAACGAGTTGGCAACGAGTGATGCTCATCAGGGATCAGCCGCACACGAAATGCTGCCGTTCGAGGTGCGCTACCGGCGGGCGCTGAGCAACCAGCAGCTGGAGCGCAACCTGCTGAACTTCCAACGCTCCTGGAGGACCGCGCGAGATGCCAGGTGGAATGAGTGCGCCGAGTTGGGGATGGTGCCCCAGCTGGATGGCGTCCCCAACGCCAACCCTCTGGCGTCCCTCAGCGACTCGCCGGGAGACCGCCTCTTCAGGTCCCTGCGGGACCATATGGCGACCATCAAGGATGAGGTGATAGATCACCTCGAGGAGTACATCGACCAGTTTACTCAGGCTGCGGCGCGCAACGGGGTACGGGTGTACCGTGCGGCTACGGCGGATGATGCCAATCGCTACGTCCTCGAGCTGTGCAGGGACAGAGGCATCCGGCACGTCGTCAAATCCAAGAGCATGGTCTCCGAGGAGATAGAGCTCAACGCCTCCCTCGAGAGCGTGGGCGTCAAGGTCGTGGAGACCGATCTCGGTGAGTGGGTGGCTCAGCTCAGTCACGAGCGTCCATCCCACATGGTGCTGCCGATCATCCACAAAAATCGCGTGCAGGTGGGGGATCTCTTCTCGGCTTACACCGGCCGCCAGATCAGTCGGCAGGATATAGGCGAGCAGGTGAGGGTGGCCCGCACCGAGCTGCGCCAGGAGTTCCTATCGGCCGACTTGGGCATCACGGGCGCCAACGCCGTGGTGGCTGATACCGGCGCGATCATGCTGGTGACGAACGAGGGCAACGCTCGCCTGGTGACCTCGCTGCCTAGGATACACGTCGTACTGGTGGGTGTGGAGAAGATGGTGCCGAACTTCGCGGCAGCCATGTTGCAGGTGAGGCTGCTGGCGCGCTCCGCCACCGCCCAGCCAATAACCGCCTACACGACGTTCATCAGCGGGCCTTCCCATCCTGATGGCGAGATGCACGTGGTGCTGTTGGACAATGGTCGTAGCCGGATGCGCAGCACACCCCTCATCCGCGATGCCCTGAGGTGTATCCGCTGTGCAGCGTGTGCCAACGTATGTCCCCCGTATGCCGTGGTGGGCGGCCACGTGTTCGGGCACATCTACTCCGGTGCTATAGGACTGGTCAACACCCCTTACCACCATGGGCTGGAGGCGGATGCGGGGCCCCAGAGCCTGTGTGTGTCCTGCAATGCCTGCGCTACCGTGTGTCCCGTCGGCATCCCGCTGCCTCAGCAGATCCTGGAGGTGCGTACCGAGGTCGTTCGCCGGTTGGGGTTGCCCCTGCCCGTGCGGCTGGCACTCGAGCTGTGGTCCCGCCCGCGGCTGGCGCAGCCTCTATTGCGCTTGGCGGGACAGTTGCTGCGCCCGCTGTCGAGCGGTGGCATGCTCCGGCTGGGTAGGCTGGGTCTGGATCGTCTGCAGGTATCGCGGAAGCAGTTGTCCTGGCGCACCCCTCCCACTGTCGCTCGCGAGCCGGCCAGGGACCTGCTACGCCATAGCCACCCACAAGCTACACTACCTAATGACGCGCAGGGCCTCAAGGTCGCCTACTTTATCCAGTGTGTCACCGACTGGTTCGCTCCCCAGATGGCTACGGCGATCGCCAAGGTGCTGTGGGCATTAGGCGTGGAGCTGGTTGTGCCCCAGCCTCAGCACTGCTGTGGCCTGCCGGCTTTCGATGCCGGTGATCGCGACGCCGCGCGGAGGATGGCCCGGCAGACGATCGAGACCCTGGAGCGTGTGCAGGCGGACTACATCATCACAGGCGGCACGAGCTGCGTGGTCTGTATGCTCCATGAGTACGAGCGCATCTTCGGGGATGACCCCGAGTGGCGGGAGCGCGCTGAGCGTCTATCCCGCAAGGTGGTCGACTTCACGACCTTCCTCACGCAGGTCGCGAGGTTGGAGCCTGGCGTGATCAACCCCCCAGCCGATCTAGGCCGGGTGACGTACCACAACTTCTGCCAATCTCTGAACGTGCTGGGCATCCGCGAAGCCCCTGTACGCCTGATAAGGGACGTGCTGGGCCTGGAGTACGTCGAGCTGCCGGAATCCAATGTCTGCTGTGGCTTCGGAGGTTCAACTTCGATCACCCACCCCGAGGTGGCCTCCCACATCCTGCGGCGCAAGCTGGACAACCTAGCAGCCACTGGTGCAAGTGTGTTGGTGACTGATAATCCTGGTTGCATCCTGCATATAAGAGGGGGCCTGGATGCTGCCGGCATGACCCATATCCGCGTGATGCACACAGCTGAGCTGGTGGCGCATTGTCTAGCGTCCGGCAGGTAGCTGCCCTGATTTGGGTTTTGGCACCAAACCTGCTATAGTATTATGACTTGAGAGGGGTAGCTTTATGACCGAGAGAGAGGATAACGCACAGCATATGTCAGCAGAAGAGAAGAAAGCCTACCTGGTTGAGGAGCCTAGGGGTGAGCCCCTACCGGACCTCACGCAGATGGGTGTGGATGAGGATGCGTACGTGGAGACCCCGGATGGCGGCGAGGCGATCGTCGTGGGTGATGAGGAGCTGGCTGAGCGCCTGCAGGCGGAGGGCCTCACGGTCACCGATGCCCCTGCAGGACACTTTGCCAACGAGGCCGGAGTCGATATCTGGGTGGATGAGCAGGGCACTGCGAGGGTGTCCAAGGAAGAAGGGGAGCCGGTAGAATGAGCCTGGTGGTCATGGAGATAGAGATAGAGGAGCCTCCTGCGCCATCGCCGGAGCCTGAACCTCCTCTGCCAACTCCACCGGAGCCGGAACCCGAGCCTCCCCTTCCCGGCGATGATACACATCCTGTGGGGGGTTAGCGTGCACCAGACACCAATCTTCGTCAAGTTAGAGTACGAGAGAGATGCAGCCACGTACGTCAACCTCCTGGCTATCGCCGAGGTCGACTTCCATGAGGAGGGGGAGAATCTCGTGGCGAGGGTGAGGTACACCTCGGGCAGTGGCCTGTCCGAGGTGGTGACTTTCCACGGGCAGGCAGCTGAGCAGCTGCTAGCAGCCGTCAACCACCACCTCATAGTGCACGATGAACCGCCGGTCAGTGCTGAGTAGCTACCCTGCCGATTGTAGATTGTGGTTTTCAGCAGCAGACTGCAGGCGATTACAATATAGTCCTCACAAGCTATAGATGTGGATGCGATCACGCTGTGGAAAGCTCGATTTTTAGGTGCGCCTGATGTAGAGTTGTGTAGCGCACTATCCTGAGCTAGTAGGCGGTCGATCCTCCTACATGAGCCGCAATTCTAAGGATGATTAGCCCACTACCGTAGCTAACGTGGGCGTGTTTCCTGCTGAGAGGCGCTGAGGATAACTTTGTAAGGAGGGTGCAAATGGCACAGAGCAAGTGGGATAGAGTATCCATAGCCCTGGAGGGAGGCAGGCCGGACAAGGTGCCGCTGACCTTCTGGATGCACTTTCCGGAAGTGGATCGCTCCGCCCGTGGACTGGTACGCGCCACAGTGGACCTTTACCGACGCTACGACCTGGACCTCATCAAAGTCATGTTCCGCAGTTCCTTTGGCCTCGAGGACTGGGGCGTGCACTTCGGCAGCTACCACCCGACTCGTGGCTCTTGGCAGACGGAGGAGTACGTGGTACACACCCCGGAGGACTGGGGGACCATCGAGGTGCTCCCGCCCGATCGGGGAGTGCTGGGGGAACAGCTGGAGGTGCTGTCACAGCTGCGTAAGGAGGTGGGGCCTGATGTGCCCGTGCTGGCGACTCTGTTCTCTCCCTCTATGCTGGCGGTCAGGCTATCTGGCAAGGCCAGGTTCCTGGAGCACTGGAGCACCCATCGGGACGACGTGGAGCGCGCCCTCAAGGCCATAGGGGAGACCGTGATGGCGTTTGGTCTAGCCTGCTTGCGATCGGGTGCTGACGGTATATTCTACGCCATCGAGCTGGGTAGTGCTCGTGTTATGCCCCACGAAGAGTATCGAGCTATTGGGGAGAAGTACGATCGTCCCATCCTCGCCGAAATCCACGAGCGCTCTCGCTTGACCATGCTGCATCTGCACGGCGAGGACCTGGCCTTCTCGGAACTTGTCAACTACCCTTCCCATGTGGTTAACTGGTACGATAGATGTGCTGGGCCAAGCCTGCGCGCTGCGAGGGCCGTCACCAGCAAGTGTTTGGCTGCTGGCATAGATCACGAGAGAACCCTTATGCTGGACACCCCAGAGGAGATAGCCTCGGAGGTGCGCGCGGCCGTCGCCGATGTGGATGGCCGAGGGCTGATCCTGGCGCCTGGGTGTGGTATACCTATTACGGTGCCGGAAAGGAGCCTGCGCGCGCTCGTGGAGGCTAGAGACTCTCTGGCATAGAGGGCCGGGGACTAGGGGTTTTGATTTTATGTTTTATCGAATGCTATTCTTGTAGAGTACTAGGTAGGGCAGGCACAATGTATCCTCGCCCAAAGCT
>JBHORE010000013.1:0-3294 GCA_042408415.1 Thermobaculum sp. | reverse complement strand
TGCTTTGTGGATCAAAATCGTGAAGGTATGAGGGATAGTCTCTACATAAGAGACGACGATTATAGGTATAGTTTCCTGTTTGGTAACTTCGTTACACTTACTAATTTGACCCCATCTGATTGGCGGAGATTAGAGGAGCAAAGGCTTAGCCCTCTCTACATCTCCGTGCATGCGACAGATCCAGATCTTCGTCGCAGGTTGTTGGGCTATCCTAAAGCTCCGGATATTCTGGAGCAGCTTGCGCGGTTGCGTGAGATTGGTATTCAGGTCCATACACAGCTAGTTCTATGTCCTGGGCTCAATGATGGTCCACAGCTCGAGAAGACTATTGATGATCTTGCAGCCCTCTATCCCACTGTACTCTCCATCGCTGTTGTCCCTGTAGGGCTTACCCAGTTCAGAGGAGGAAGCGTGCGAGCTGGTGGAAGGCACAACAGGATTATAGCATCGCAGGCGAGCACTCCAGTCAGAAGTTATACGCCGGAGGAAGCGAGGCAGGTAGTAAAGCAGGTTGATAGGCGCAGAGCACAGTTTCGCAAGGAGCTCGGCACAAACCTAGTCTTTGCCTCGGATGAGTTCTACCTAATGGCAGGTAGGATGGTTCCTGCTGCTAGGCATTATGAGGGCTTTCCGCAGCTCGAGAACGGCATAGGGATGGTAAGGTACATGCTCGAGGGCTTCAAGGAATCTAGAAAAAAGCTTCCCGAACGCCTGAAGTCAACCAGAAAAGTGACCATACTTTGTGGAACGCTTCCCGCCAAGGTGCTAAAGCAGGTGGCCGACAAAATGCAAGGCGCTTGCTCGGGACTGAGTGTGGATGTGATTCCAGTCGAAAACAGGTTTTACGGTCCCAGCACTAACGTCTCAGGACTGCTGGTGGGTGAAGATTTGGTGCCGATAATAGAATCTATCGAAGGGACAGATCTGATACTCATCCCCAGGGTAGCATTAGATAACGACGGCAGAAGACTTCTGGATGGCGTGACACTGCAGGACCTGCGGGATGTGACCAAATATCCGCTTGAGCCTGCTGTGGATATGAAGGAGACGGTGGATCTTATATTGCGGCTGGATGCGGGCGAGGAGCTGGGCAAGTCTGTACCAACGCCAAGGATAGGAGGGTTTGAATTCTCCCCAGTTCCTAATTCCGATACTTTTGGTCAATATATAACTTATTCATAGTGAAAGGTTGGCCATTTTGGCCAACCTTTCACTATGAGCAAAGAGTGTCACTTTATCAACATGTTATCCACAGGAAAGCGTGTTTTTTGTGGATAACTACCTGGATTTTTCCACAAACTGGTTAGTGTAAACTTTGGAGAGGTCCACATCATGCTTGATAAGCCCTATACTCTTGAGGAAATCCAGTGTAGTTTTCCACATGTTGGGGTCTGTGTAACCGAGACCGTGCTCTTTTGTGGCCTGGCTTTGCCAAAGCTCTATTGAGGATTTGAGCACTTCCATCTGGATCTCTCTATCCTGAGCTGCTTCTGGCACATATTTAAGGCTTATCTGGAAGGCTTCTTCTGGATGATCGATAGTGTATTGAAGTCCTTTCATCGTTGCTCTTACGACTGCTGCTGCCTCCTGAGGGTCTGAGTCAAGCCTTTCCTGGTTCGTTATCAGGCCATTCGAAACTAGATTCAAATGCTCCCAGACTGGTATGGTGTTTACCTTTACTCCAAGATGTCTTAGCTGTATAGGTTCGTTGTTGGCATAACCCATCACTGCATCTACCTGTTTGCGCTCCAGGGCTTGTACTTGGGTAAAGCCTATGGATCTTATTTTGACATCTTTTTCGTTCATGTTGGCCGAGTGAAGCAGTGCAAGTAGCCCTGTGTAGGTAGCGCCGAACTGTCCGGGCACTCCGATTACCTTCCCCTTGAGCTGCTTTATATCCGTGATATGATCTTCGCTCCGGGTTATAAGGACTACGGGATACTTTTGGAAATAGGCACCAAGATATACCACGGGTACCCCCTGAGATCTAGCGACGAGTACCTCATCGCCGCTTGCGACGCCATAGGGGATCTTCCCGGTGCCAACCATCTTTATAAGGTCGCTTACTATGCCATGGTTGAATTTTACGTTCAGCCCTTCCTCTTTGTAGAAACCCTTCTCCTGTGCTACATAGTAGGGGGCGAACTGAACGGTTGGTATGTATCCCAAAGCTAGAGTGACTTGCTTTAGGTTACTGCTCATATTTTGGGAATTCTGGTTGCTCGTCGAGGATGTGGTAGGTGTGATATTATCCTGCATACTACCAATTGTTGGTGTGCTGTTACTAGCCCCACAACCGACAGCTACAAGTTGCAACAACAGTATAAGAACCCATACTTTAGATGATTTTGTAAACATCAATACCCTCCATGAACAAATTTACTCATAATGCCAAGCTAGTAGAATTTTTTCTAGTAATAGGGCCATGCCGTAAAAGGCTGCCGCCATCAGCGCTAGCGTTATGAGGGCTACGAACATGAGAGGTGTATCAAACATGCCCTTTGAGATATTTAGAAGTACTCCCAGCCCCACATCTGCCCCCACGAACTCGCCTACAACAGCTCCTGTTATGGATAATGTCAGTCCAAGGCGTACACCTCCAAGCAGTACCGGGAGAGATAATGGCAGCTCCACCATCCGAAATGTTTGCCACCAATTCGCGCCATACACCTGTGCTACCTCTATCAGGTCCCTTGGCACGTTCCTGATTCCCACGATGGTGTTGACCAGGATGGGAAAGAACACTACCAGCGCGCATACTATTACTTTTCCTAGGAGGCCATATCCAAACCACAGGGTTATCAGGGGAGCTATAGCTACCACAGGGAGGGCTTGGCTAGCTGCTATGTGAGGGCTGAGGAGCCGTTCCATAGCTCGCCAACGAGCTAGTATGTATCCGAACACAGCTGCCACGCCGAATCCCAGAGCAAAACCCAATACGCTCTCCAAAAGAGTAACCCTCGTGTGGGTCCACCAAGTGCCGTCTGCAAGGCTCTGTAGAAACCTTTGCCAGACCTCCAGTGGGGTAGGCAGTATGTAAGTAGGATACTTGCCTACAAGCACTACTGCTTCCCATAGCAAAACGGCAAGTATAAGCGAGGCTATTACCCAGCCCCATAGCGAAAGCTTGCCCTTTAGCTCTCCTGTAGAGATTTTGTATGCTGGTAGACCATAGCTCTCCTGGCGCATAATAATGTGCTCCCAAATAATCCTTAGGGGCCTTGGGGAGGTGTAAACAGGAGGGTAATTTACAAATCAAGAGCCTCGAAGTTTCACGTGAACCTTCGAGGCTCC
>JBHORE010000011.1:0-1457 GCA_042408415.1 Thermobaculum sp. | reverse complement strand
ATCTTGGGCTTGTCCACAGCGTAGAGCTCGTACATGTAGGTGCTTGAACAGTCTGGTCGCGATAGCTCCTCGCTGCACCCATTCCAGATCTAAGAGCATTTCTTGCTGCGTCTTGGCCTATCCTTGGAAGATGCAAGACCTGGCTAGATCTCGCTGTTGTTCGTCGGGGCCAGCTGGATTACCCCCTCTTGTAGCCACCAGCCCACGCCCCTGCGGGATTGAGGGGACAAAGCTTCCTCCTAGAGAATGCCCGGGAGGTGGGTAGCGGGCTGACCCCTACCCCTAAGGCTAATTTTGAGGTCTATAGGCCTACCATGATCATCTTCCCTGTACGTTGTCTTGGTGTAAGGGCATATGGGTGTGGGCCCTGGGGACTTCAGGTGCATCCTGAAGTCCCCAGATGGATCAGCGCAGGATCACGAAAGCGTCGACATCCACTCGGGGCCTGCCGGAGGTGCCCAACACCTTTATAGCAATGGTATGGCTGCCGGAGCTGCTCCAGGCCTTGGAGAACACAACCTTTCTGGGCAGGTTGGTAGAGGCATAGAGGTCGACAGTGGCCACTTTGCTGCCATCCATCCAGACCTCAGCCTTGCCTTGTTTGGGACCCTTGGGAGCTATCCAGGCCACCTGCCTGCCTTGGAAGGCGAGGGAGGCCTTGGCACCATACTTGGAGTGGTACTTGGTGTAGCCTCCGTAGGCGCTGGATATAGCCACTCTTTGCCATCCTGAGGAGTAGGAGATGGCTTTGGAGTTCTCCTGGATAGCCGAGATAGTGGTTGAGGTGTAGGAGGATGTGGAGGAGTTGCCTGCGTTGTCGGTAGCCTGTACCCTAAATCTGTAGGAGCCCGGCGTCAAGCCCTTCGTGATGCTGGTAGCCCTACCATTGTAGACGGTGCTCCAGCTAGACCATGCGCCGTTGTTATAGGTCGACATCTGCAACAGGTAACCCCTGATGCCGCTAGCGTCGCTGGCGGCCCAGGATATCTGGAGGGGTATAGTGGTGGAGCCTAAAGTACCCCCGCTCTGGATGGACGCTTTGGGGGCAGACACGCTCGGAGGTGTGGTATCTGGAGTAATGCATCGGTATATACGTATGTCGTCTATGAACCAACCCCTACCTCCAAATTCAGATTCATCCATGCCGATCCTGAACCTGAACCTTACCTTTTTCCCTGCTAAACTCGAAAGGTCCAATCTAGAAGAGATATAGCCATGGCTGAGACCCGTAAAAGCGAACCTTACGCCCAGTGGGTTATCGTAGCTACTAGAGCCGTACACGAGCGATGCATTGTAACCGTTGTCCACCTGTAGATCTAGGGTGTCCTTCCAAGTTGTACCTCTATCGGTGCTGTATTCCAATACTCCACCATCATAGCGATAACTGAGTTCATAGGAGTGCTTGAAGTGCATGTAGGCGTTTGGCGGCAGAGTCACGTCACGAGTCATCTCTATAG
>JBHORE010000051.1:0-35489 GCA_042408415.1 Thermobaculum sp. | reverse complement strand
ACTGATTAAAAGTCAGTTGCTCTGCCAGTTGAGCTAGCGGCCCAAAAAGAGTATAACAGAAAAAAGAGCATTTGATCATCCTGTAGGTAGTATTACTTGTGTGTTTAGTTAGTGATATTTTTCACAAATCCTGTTGTGGAGCTTGCATCCGATGGTATTTGGGTCTTATAATGCGGCGGAGCTTATTGAGAGCTTCTGAAAGCCTTTATAAACCTTTGGGATCTAGGGTTCTCTTTGTAAGGTCATAATAAGAGGGGTCTTTCGGTAGGTAAACCAACCTAGTTTTGATATAAGTAAATCTATTCTGGAAAGAGAGCGAATATGGCACAGGTATTTCATCGCAGCGCTAATGCCTTTGCACGAGCTAGTATCTTCGGTGTGGTGTTTGCTCTTGCTGTCATCGCGGGTGTTGCATATGTAATGGTCAGGTCTAATTATGCTACCCGCATTGACTTTACTCCAGCTCAACCGGTACCTTTTAGCCATGCCCACCACGTAGGTGGAGATGGGATAGACTGCAGATACTGTCATACCTCCGTGGAAACTTCCTCTTTTGCTGGTATTCCCCCTACTAAAACCTGTATGAACTGCCACTCTCAAATATGGACCAACAGTCCTCTCTTAGCACCGGTGAGAGAAAGCTACGAGACCGGCAAGCCTATCGAATGGAAGAGGGTATATGATCTTCCCGAATTTGTCTATTTCAACCATAGTATCCACATAGCTAAGGGTATAGGTTGCTCCACCTGTCATGGTCGCGTAGATAAAATGCAGTTAACCTATAAGGCTACCCCGCTAAATATGGGTTGGTGCTTGGATTGTCATGCTAACCCTGCTAAGTATGTTAGGCCTAAGAGCGAAGTGTTCAATATGGAGTGGACTCCACCGGCTAACCAGCTTGAGCTGGGGCATGAGCTGGTGAAGAGGTATGGTATCCAAAGCAAGACTAGCTGTTCTGTCTGTCACCGATAAGAAATAGTTGTTTGGGAAGGTTGGTATGGATCTAGAAACTCTTAAGTCTAAGCTTGGTGATTCTAGAGGCAAGCAGTTCTGGCGTAGCCTAGATGAACTGGCTGACTCTGAAGAATTCAAGCAGTATCTTTACAGGGAGTTTCCTGAGAGAGCATCCGAGTGGCTTAGCTCCATGAGCAGGAGGGAATTTCTAAAGCTCATGGGAGCATCCTTGGCACTGGCCGGCATAAGTGCTTGTGGTCCTCGTCCAGCAGAAAAGATTGTTCCCTACGTTGTTCAGCCTGAGAACGTAGTCCCAGGTAAGCCGCTTTTCTATGCCACATCTATGCCACTGGCATCCAGTGTGATAGGGTTGCTTGTTGAAACTCATGAGGGTAGGCCAACAAAGATAGAAGGAAACCCTGACCATCCTGCAAGCTTGGGTGCTACAGACCATTTTGCTCAGGCATCTATCTTGAACCTATATGATCCTGACAGAGCGAAGACGATCACATATGGCAACAACATAGCTTCTTGGGGAAATTTTGTAGGACAAATTACCCAGGTGATGGATGGTATTAGGAACCGTAATGGTGCCGGTCTAGCTATCATGACTGGTATGGTCACCTCCCCAACTCTAGCTAATCAGATAGAATCACTTTTGAGGGATATTCCGCAGGCAAGATGGTACGTTCATGAACCTGCAGATACCCATAATGCTATAGAAGGTGCACGGGTTGCCTTCGGTCAGGCTCTTCAGCCAGTTTATGATTTCACTAAGGCCGATGTCATAGTAGCTTTGGATTCAGATTTCCTCATGGATCTTCCTGGTAGCGTCCGTTATTCTCATGACTTTGCACAGAAGAGGAGAGTTAGTGGTGAATCTGGTGATATGAATCGCCTGTATGCGATTGAGAGCACCTTCTCTGTTACTGGTGCTAAGGCCGATCATAGGTTGCCAGTTCGCCCCAGCAGGATACCTCAGATCGCCCAAGCTATAGCTTCCAGGCTAGGGCTGAACGTTGAGGGGAGCCTGGAAGGAGAAGAGTCTCGTTGGGTTGAGGCTATAGCCGCAGATCTGCAGGCTCATAGGGGAAGTAGTCTGGTTATAGTAGGTCCATATCAACCTCCAGAGATGCATGCCTTAGCTTACGCAATAAACCAGAATCTCGGTAATGTAGGGCAGACGATAAGATTTATCCAGCCCACGGTGTTCCTGCCCGAGCAGGTAAGAACTGTATCGGATCTGGTAAATGATATTAGAGCTGGCAATATATCTTTGCTGGTGATGCTTGGGGGGAATCCTGTTTACACTACTCCTCCCTCACTAGGCTTTGCTGATGCCTTGCGTCAAGTGGACCTGTCAGTATATGTAGGTCTACACAATGATGAGACCGCTGTGCTAAGCGACTGGATGATTCCAGAGGCGCACTATCTAGAATCCTGGAGTGATGCCCTAGCTTTTGATGGCACAGCTTCGATTATTCAGCCTATGATAGATCCCCTCTATGGTGGGAAGACTTATCATGAGGTTATAGCCCTGCTGGCAGGTAACGGCAGTGCTACACCTTATGATCTAGTAAGACAGTATTGGCAGGACCAGCCACAGATGCGTCAGTCTTTTGAGGAGACTTGGAGGCGATCCGTACATGATGGTTTGGTTCGAGGTACTTCTAGAGATGCTCAACAAGTGTCTCTGAGGTCGGGATGGGAGCAGTCTATAGCCTCTTTGAACCAAGAATCTGCTCAAGGTATGGAGTTAGTATTCCGCCCAGATCCGAATATTTATGATGGACGATTTGCGAACAATGGATGGCTGCAGGAGCTACCTAAGCCTCTCATAAAACTTACTTGGGATAATGCAGCTCTGATTAGTCCCAACACAGCGAACCAGTTGGGTATAAAGAGTGAGGATGTCCTTGAGTTGACTCTAGATGGCAGAAAGCTTGAGATAGCTGCCTTGGTTACACCTGGACATCCAGATGACACTATAACTGTCTATCTGGGTTATGGCAGAACCCATGCTGGCAATGTAGGTAATGGCTATGGGTTTAATGCTTATACTTTGAGATCATCCGAATCGCAATGGTATGCATCCGGCCTCCAGGTGCGGAAGACAGGTGGCAGGTATCTTCTAGCGATAACCCAGGGGCATTTCAGTATAGAAGGCAGAAACATAATGCGCACTGCCACCCTGGAAGAATTTAGGCGTAATCCCCACTTTGTGGAGGAGTACGAGGAAGAGCATGGTACTCCTCCTTCATTCTACCCAGATTACGTTTATAACAGCTATAAGTGGGGCATGGCCATAGATATGAATGCCTGTATAGGATGTAATGCCTGTGTTGTGGCCTGCCAGTCAGAGAACAATATAGCTGTTGTAGGTAAGAAGAACGTTCGCAACTCACGCGAGATGCACTGGCTGCGAATAGATACCTACTACTCTGGTGATTCTTCTAATCCTCATACTTACTATCAACCGATGATGTGTCAGCATTGCGAGCGGGCTCCATGTGAGTATGTGTGTCCCGTAGCAGCTACAACCCACAGTCCTGAAGGTATCAATGAGATGACCTATAACAGGTGCGTTGGTACTAGGTACTGTGCTAACAACTGTGCATGGAAGGTTAGGAGATTCAACTTCCTGCAGTACATCAACAAGAACGTTCCTAGCTTGAAGTTGATGTACAATCCAGATGTAACGGTTCGTGAGCGCGGTGTGATGGAGAAATGTACTTTCTGCGTGCAGAGGGTTAACGCAGCTAGGATCAATGCCGAGATACAGAATCGGAAGATTGGTCCGGATGAGGTTCTTACTGCTTGCCAAGCAGCTTGTCCTACTAATGCTATAGTGTTTGGTGATCTAAATCAGGATAGTCAGGCTGCAAGAATGCAGAAGGATCCAAGGGCATATAAGGTGTTAGGAGAGCTAAACACGAATCCTAGAATCAGTTACCTAGCACCTTTGAGGAATCCAAACCCGCAGTTGGAACAGGAGTAAGCCATGGCGGATCAAGCAACTCAAAACCAATATGTGGTAACCCCTCCCAAAGAACCTCTCGTATCGCCAAAGCACAATCTTACTAGCGTCACAGAGAGGATAAGCTCTATAGTATTTACCCGTACCCCTAAGGGATGGATAGTTGGTTTTACGTTTTTCTTTGCAATGACTATGATACTTCTTGTTTCAGTAACTTGGCTATTCATTAAGGGTGTAGGTATCTGGGGAATAAACACTACTGTAGGTTGGGGTTTTGCGATCATAAACTTCGTTTGGTGGATCGGAATCGGTCACGCTGGAACTCTTATATCGGCCATTCTATTGCTGCTGTATCAAGAGTGGCGAAATGCCATAAACCGCTTAGCTGAGGCTATGACGCTGTTTGCGGTTGTTCAGGCAGGCATGTTCCCGATACTTCACCTTGGTCGTCCATGGCTGTTCTATTGGCTGTTCCCCTATCCTAACACTATGGATATGTGGCCTCAGTTCCGCAGCGCTCTCATGTGGGACGTGTTCGCGGTGTCTACTTACGGTACGGTATCTTTGATCTTCTGGTATACAGGTCTCATTCCAGATCTTGCCACTATGCGGGATAGGGCTAAACATAGGATATCTAAAGTTCTATATGGGATATTTGCTCTTGGTTGGCGAGGGTCTGCAAGACACTGGAACAACTATCAGAAAGCCTATCTATTGCTAGCAGGACTATCCACTCCGTTGGTCGTTTCAGTACACAGCGTAGTCAGCTTGGACTTCGCCCAATCGCTGTTGCCAGGGTGGCACACAACTATATTCCCGCCCTACTTTGTGGCTGGTGCTATCTTTGCTGGTTTTGCCATGGTGCTGACCATAGCCATTCCTCTGCGCAGCTTCTACCATCTTGAGGATGTGATTACCATGCGTCACATAGACGCCATGGCCAAGTTCACTTTGCTGACTGGATTAGTTGTTAACTACGGCTATCTATGTGAGGCTTTCACGGCCTGGTACTCGGGAGAGACCTACGAGCAATTCTTCATATACAACAGAATAGTCGGTCCATATTGGTGGGCATTTGCTTCGTTGATGCTTTGTAACGTGCTTGCTCCTCAGGCGCTTTGGTTCCGTAAGGTACGTTATAACTTGCCAGCCTTATTTGTGGTGATGATGTTCGTCAATATAGGAATGTGGCTGGAGAGGTTCGTGATAGTGGTTACGAGCTTGCACAGAGATTTCTTGCCTTCCTCATGGGCAATGTATGCCGGTACAGTTTGGGACTGGCTGACGTTTATTGGAACTATAGGTTTCTTCATGACACTGATGTTCCTCTTTATTAGAGTGCTACCTGCTATACCTATGTCCGAGGTTAAGGAGCTCATAGCTGAAGAGAAAGAGCCTACGGAGATGACTGCATGAGTACGATCATAAGTGGTCCCATATACGGCATAATGGCGGAATTTGAAGATGAACACAGCTTGCTGCATGCAGCTAGGGAGGCTTATAAGGAAGGCTATAGAAATATGGATGCCTATAGCCCAATTCCTGTACAAGGTTTACCGGAAGCTATAGGCGCTCCTAAGAGCAAGGTGCCTTTGATAGTCCTTATATTTGGCCTAACTGGAGCAGTTACTGGGTGGTTGCTTCAGTATTGGGTAACAGTTATTGCTTATCCATTGAATATAGCTGGAAAGCCTTTGGTCAGCTGGCCGATGTGGGTACCCATCATATTCGAGCTGATGATACTGTTTGGTGCCCTTTCTGCTTTTTTTGGCATGCTGGCACTCAACAGATTGCCGGAACCTTACCATCCAGTATTCAACGTCCCTGGCTTCGAGCGTGCTTCTCAAGATAGATTCTTTCTTTGCATTGAGGCTAGAGACCCTAAGTTTGATAGGTTTTACACTAGGGAATTCTTGAAAAGTCTAGGTGCTGTAGAGGTTTCAGATGTTGCTCCATAGGATGTTGCTAGATAAACATAGGTTTGTTCTGTTATTAGTATTGTTGATCAGCAGCACATTAGTTGCTTGTGCTGGTAACATGCGCGAGCAGCCTCATATATATCCTTACGAGGAAAGTGATTTCTTCCCTGATAAGCTATCAGCCCGACAGCCGCCAGCGCATACTATAGCTAGAGGGCAACTGGATGATGATCCCATACTCTATGGGCCCATAGGAACGCCAACTCCCGGTCAAGGCAGTACTTCAGCGAGTCAGGATGTTTATCCTTTCGCTATTACGAAGGAGGTCCTAGAAAGGGGGCAGGAAAGATTTAACATCTACTGTTCTCCTTGTCACGGACGTGCCGGGGATGGTAATGGTATGATCGTGAAGCGAGGGTACAAGCACCCGCCTTCGTTCTATGAACAGAGACTTATAAACGCTCCCGCTTCACACTTCTTTGATGTTATCACCAACGGGTTTGGCGCTATGCCTGATTACAAGGCTCAGGTATCTCCACAAGACAGGTGGGCGATAATCGCTTATATAAGGGCGCTTCAGCTAAGTCATAATGCTACTATCCAAGATGTACCTGCAGATAAGAGGGGAGAGCTTGAGAAGTGAGTCATCATGAAGTTGTTCCTGTGATCGAGACTCCAATACCAGCGCCCTCTGGAATAAAGAGGGCACAGATGATATCGCTAGTTGTTGGTCTGGTTGGGATAGTCTTAGCGCTGCTAGGTCTTGCTTTCGACTCGGACCAGTTCTTCAGATCCTATTTGTTTGCTTATACCTACTGGACCCTTATTGCCTTGGGTTGTCTTGCTTTACTGATGATTCAATACATGACTCAGGGTGTATGGGGCGCTTCTATTCGCAGGTTCCTGGAGGCTGGAGCTAGCACTATCCCTGTGATGGGCGTTTTATTCTTGCCATTGCTATACGTGGTGCTTACACATAATGGTGTTGTTTGGCCTTGGGTAGATCCCCATGTAATGGAAGAAAATCATATGCTTCAGTCTAAGGAGCTGTACTTGAACGTACCATTCTTTGTAATAAGAATGGTTATATACTTCGTGATCTGGTCTTTGCTAGCAATATTTCTCAACCGATGGTCGTCAGAGTTAGATCGCAATCCATCTCTAGCGGTCTCTCGTAAGCTTGTCCGAATTAGTGCTCTTGGATTAGTACTGTTTGCCCTTACTACCTTCTTTGCAAGCATAGATCTAGTGATGTCTCTTGATCCTGAGTGGTTTTCTTCCATATTTGGAGCAATATTTGGAATAAGTGGGGTGCTTGGGGCTTTCTCATTGGTGATAATCACGGTCTCAATTTTGACTTCCAGAGGGCCTTTATCCAACGTGATGACACCTGCTCATTTTCACGACTTTGGTAAGCTTCTCCATGCTTTCGTGATCTTGTGGGCATACCTCTCATTTGCTCAGTTTCTTATTATCTGGTCTGCCAACCTTCCATTTGAGGTCGTGTGGTACCAACATAGGATGACTGGAGGATGGCAGTGGGTGGCGTTGATAGTTGCTCTATCAATGTTCTTTATCCCCTTCTTGCTCTTGCTATCTGTGCCTCTGAAGAGGAGTCCCAGGACTCTATCATTGTTGGCTGCCTTCCTCTTTGTTGCGCAGTTTGTTCATGTGATTTGGATAACTATACCTTCTATAGCTCCTAACGAGGGGCATTTCCGCATTCACTGGCTGGACTTTATTCTGTGGCTTGCTATTGGAGGGGTATGGCTGGCACTGTACTTCTGGAGACTGTCTGCTAGATCCTTAATCCCTCTATATGTAGTACCTGTAACACATCCAAGGTGGCATCCGGAGTTGGAGCAAAATGTCGCACAATAGAGATGAAAACCAGATCAATAATTTCAATCTAGATGAGATACCTGAGCCCGAGCATGAAGACAGAGATGTAAATGTTAGGGGTATAATTATAGCTGGTTTGGCCATTGCCTTTGGGGTTTTTGTAGTATTCGTTGTATCCGCGTTCCTTCTCAACTGGCTAACAAGTAGGGGTCAGCAAGTAACTCAAGTTCCTCAGGTTAGCCCTGTCCCTACGCTTCAACCTGCAAACCCTCCTCTACAAGTCAACGAACCTGCTGATCTAAAGGCTCTTAGAGAAGAAGAGGATCAAAAACTCAACACTTACAGGTGGATTGATAGAAGTAAAGGAATAGTACAGATACCCATAGATAGAGCTATGGAGATAATAGCCAATGAAAACCTACGTCATGAGCAAGGTAAGACTTATAATGATGTAGGAAAAGATGCACCTGTAGATTGGCGTTCTGGGAGACCTGTTGAGGCGCAAAGATGAAAGCTCTATGCCGTCTGATGGCTATAGTCTTGGTTTCATTGGTATTGGCGAGTCATGATACGGCTTTGGCTGATGATTCAAGCCAGTGGTCTGGTGCTAGCCCACCACCTTCGTTATTAGATAAAGTGGGTGTAGACCAGAGAATGGGAAATGCAGTCCCGCTAAACCTAACATTCAAAGATGAAAATGGCAAGACTGTACGCTTGGGTGATTATTTCAATAAGGGTAAGCCAGTTGCGTTAACTTTGAACTACTTTGATTGTCCGATGTTGTGCCCATTGGTTTTAGATAGTCTTGCCAACACCATAAAGAATATGGATTTCACGGTTGGAAAGCAGTATGAAATTGTTACCGTCGCTATCGACCCTAGGGAAGGGCCTGCTGATGCTGCCAAGGCAAAAGCTAAGTACTTAGCAAAATATAATCGACCGGAAGCAGCTGCTGGTTGGCACTTTCTAACTGGTACTGAGAGTAATATAAGACGTTTAGCGGACGCCGTAGGGGTAAGGTACGCATATGATGCAAAACTTGATCAATATGCACACCCTGCAGTATTGATAGTACTGACCCCTCAGGGTAAGATCTCTAGGTACTTTATGGGCTTGCCTTCATCTCCTACTGACCTTAAACTGGGATTGATTGAGGCATCAGGTAATAAGATTGGGTCCATTGTAGATCAGGCAGTTCTTTTCTGCTATCACTATAATCCGGTCACTGGTAAGTATGATTTCGTTGTAATGAATCTTATAAGGGCGGGTTTTGTGCTCACAGTTTTGATTCTTGGCAGTTTTGTGTTTTACTGGTGGAGGAAGGAGCACCAGCGAAACAACGGTGAGAAGTCAATGAGAGGAGTGGTCTGAGATATGCGAGGAGCCTCCAACTTTGCGGGGCAGGTAGATCTGCTTTTTTGGTTTATAACTATTCTTGCCGCAATTATCGCTGTCGGTGTCTTCATACTGATAGTCGTATTTGCGGTTAGATACCGAAGGAGATATGCTGGGTATGTTCCTCCAGCAATCGAGGGAAATAACAGACTAGAGATAGCTTGGATTGTTATTCCTACGATTATAGCGCTTGCAACTTTTGCTTGGGCTGCGGTTGTTTATGTGCATATGTATAATCCGCCTCAAGATGCCACGACTATATATGTAGTAGGTCGACAGTGGATGTGGAAGGCTCAACAACCAACTGGTCAATGGGAGAACAATGAGCTGCATGTACCAGTAGGTAAACCGGTAAAGTTGGTGATGACCTCTCAGGATGTAATACATGACTTCTTCATACCTGCATTTAGGGTTAAGCAGGACGTAATTCCAGGTAGATACACAACTATGTGGTTTACTGCTGAGAAGCCTGGTGTTTATGATCTATTCTGCGCCGAGTACTGTGGTACTAGTCATTCTGAGATGATTGGTAAGGTCTATGCTATGTCCCCTCAAGATTACGAGGCTTGGCTTTCTGGAGGAACGACCTCTGCTAGCACCTCTGGTGGGGCTATGGGGGGGTCCCAAGCTTCTTCTCAATCTGCTGGTCAACAGCTTTACCAGTCTCTAGGGTGTGCAAGCTGCCATGGCCAGAATGGCGAGGGCAACATTGGACCTAGACTGGCTGGTTTATATGGAAGCCAAGTACAGCTTTCGAATGGCCAGACAGTTACAGCTGATGATGCTTATATAAGGGAATCCATATTAAACCCTCAAGCTAAGATCGTCAAAGGCTATCAGCCGATAATGCCTACTTTCCAAGGGCAGGTAACGGAGCAAGATATACTGCAGCTTATACAGTTCATAAAGTCTTTAGGTAGCTCACAGGGTGCGGCTCAGGGTCAGGGTAGTACTACTCCGGCTGCGAGCCCTACACCTGCTGTGCAATCAGGGCAGTAGCGTAGTTGGAAGGTGAGGTGGAACAAAATGGCAACTGTAACTAGAACTGTAGATTACGAAAAGCCCATCTATGAAGAGGAGGTTAATTACCTCAATACCGATTACTCATTAAAGTCTTGGTTATTTACTCTGGACCACAAGCGAATAGGAATACTATACCTGATATCAATATCTTTGATGTTCATATTAGGTAGTGCTGCTGCAGGCCTGATTCGTCTTGAGCTGCTCACTCCTCAGGGAGACCTGCTCAATGCTGATGCCTATAATAGGGCGTTCACCATGCATGGTATAATCATGGTCTTCCTGTTCTTGATACCCTCGATTCCGACTGTGTTAGGTAACTTTGTACTTCCTATGATGTTGGGTGCACGGGATGTTGCCTTCCCAAGGTTGAACCTCCTGAGTTGGTACATCTACGTGTTTGGTGCACTTTGGATCTTAGCAGGATTGATACTAGGTGGTGCTGATGGTGGGTGGACTTTCTATCCGCCCTATAGCACAACATACGCTAACAGTCATATTGTTCCTGTAGCCCTGGGCATATTTATTGTGGGATTTAGCTCGATACTTACGGGACTAAACTTCATAGTGACTACCCATAGGATGAGAGCCCCAGGGCTTACCTGGTTCCGCCTACCTCTGTTTGTATGGTCTCTCTACGCTACTAGCTTGATTCAGGTGCTGGCTACTCCTGTGCTAGCGATCACTCTACTCTTGGTGGCAGTCGAAAGAGTGCTTGGAGTTGGGATCTTTAGCCCTCAACTTGGTGGAGATCCAATACTTTTCCAGCACATGTTCTGGTTCTACTCTCATCCAGCTGTTTACATAATGATACTTCCAGGCATGGGTGTGATAAGCGAACTGATAGCTTGCTTCAGTCGTAAGAACGTGTTCGGTTATAAGTTTGTGGCCCTGGCAAGCGTTGCTATAGCAGTGTATGGATTCCTCGTCTGGGGTCACCACATGTTTGTGGCAGGTCAGTCGGTATATGCTGGTATGATCTTCTCGGCCCTTAGTTTCCTGGTTGCTATACCCTCAGCTATAAAGGTATTCAACTGGACGGCTACTCTATACAAAGGCTCCATTTCTTTCCAGACTCCTATGCTGTATGCATTGGGTTTCATAGGCTTGTTCGTAATAGGAGGTTTGACTGGCCTATATCTTGCTGCTCTTGCTACTGATGTGCATCTAAGCGATACGTACTTCGTGGTTGCTCACTTCCACTACATAATGGTTGGTGGTATGATGCTAGCCTATCTTGGAGGCTTGCACTATTGGTGGCCAAAGATGACTGGTAGAATGTATCCAGAGCTGCTTGGGAAACTGTCTGTTCTGATAGTTTTCATAGGGTTCAACTTAACTTTCTTCCCACAGTTTATTGCTGGATTTGAGGGAATGCCGAGAAGGTATCATGAGTATGCATCTCAGTATCAGGTGTTCAACGTCTTGTCTACAGCTGGGGCTAGCATACTCGGTGTGGGTTTTATCCTGCCAGTATTCTATCTGCTTTGGTCTCTAAAGTGGGGTGAAAAGGCTCCTATTAATCCTTGGGGATCTGCAGGTCTCGAATGGCAAACACCAACACCGCCTCCAACCCAGAACTTCCTAGAGACTCCAGTCGTTACTACTGGGCCTCACCACTACTCTCAAGTAAGGGAGGAAGTCGTTGGCTGATAGCACTATAGCTGTAACATCTACACATACCGCTGAGGTTCATCATGAGGACCCGGCACTGAAGCATCAGTTCGATACTCCAGAACAGCAGTACGGAGCATCCATGTTCGGGATGTGGATCTTCCTATCCACTGAAATCATGATGTTCGGTGGCCTGTTCTTGGGTTACATTGTTTATCGTGCTTTATATCCACAAGCATGGCACGAAGCTACCCTACATCAGAACTGGATCATTGGTGGTATAAATACCCTGGTTCTTATTACTAGTAGCTTTACTGTAGCCCTTTCAATATATGGAGCGCAGACTAACAGAAACAAGCTTACTATCTGGTGCTTACTGATAACAATACTTTGTGCATTTCTCTTCCTGGTAAATAAGTATGTAGAATACTCAGCCCACTATCACGAAGGATTGTTGCCTGGTAAGTGGTTCAACTCTGAGGAGTACAGCCGTCAAACTGAGCTGTTCATGCTTTTCTATTTCGTTATGACTGGCCTGCATGGTATCCACGTGTTGATCGGAATTGGAATCTTATCTTATATGGCCTATAAGGCTTGGAAAAATACTTTTCATTCTGGCTATTACACTCCTCTGGAGGTCGCAGGTCTATACTGGCACTTCGTTGATATAGTGTGGATATTCTTGTTCCCATTGCTCTACCTGATGGGAGGAGTGACATTTGGAGGTGGTCACTAATGACTATAACGCATGATGCTGCAGGTGAGCCTGTATTAGAGCATGAAGAAAACGTGGTAGGTCATCTACACCATGTTGTCTCTTGGCAGACCTATCTAGCAGTTTATATCGCGCTAGTTTTATTTACTATAGTTACTGTTCTGGTGGCTACCGTTCACTTAGGTGAATTTAATACAATTGTTGCTATGTCGATAGCTGTTGCTAAGATGCTCTTGGTGTTGTTGTTCTTCATGCACGTTCGCTGGAGTGGATCTGTCTTAAGGATGATCGTCCTAGCGGGCTTCATATGGTTTGGGATTATGGTGATATTAACTATGTCTGATTATGCTAGCAGGCATTGGGACCAGGGCGGATCAGCAGCACCCAATGTGCCGGGAGTAGCGCCAGTTGTGCAGCAGGTCAATAGTGAGCAAACTAACCACTAGTAGATCTTGATCCTTAAGAGAGAAGGAAGTAGCAATTTTCGCATTTGAAAAGTATAATGCTACTCCTTCTCTATTTTTACTTTATTTTTAAAGGTAAGGTGACGCAACGTAATTACGGTCTAATCAACAACATGGGTTTATCTATTCTCGATTGTACACTCGATCCGACGCTCGCCGACCAGATAGCTGCAAACCCAGGATGACCGTGTGTAGCCATTACCACTAGGCTAATCTCCGATTTACTAGCTTCTCGAGCTACTACCTCAATGGGATCTCCCCTTAACACTTCAGATTTGACTTCTATTTCATGAGAAATTTTGTGTTTGATGTCATCTAAATACTGAGTGGCTTTCTCTCTCTGTAGTTCTAAAACTGCTGAGGTAGCCAAGGGTGAAATTCTAGCTGTAGCGGCCGTATCACCTCTTATAGTTCCAACGGTAGGCACTACAAGTAGTAGTAGTAGCTTACCCTTCAATATACGAGCTACGTCAACAGCTAAGGGTAAAGCTCTTTCAGATTGTTCCGTGCCATCAAGAGGCAGAAGTATAGTATCTATAAATGGAATGTCTGCCTTAGTGCCATCTGCCCTTAAAAGCAATATAGGAGTATAAGTAGCACGCAGTACCTGTTGCCCAATACTGCCTAAAATTAAACCTCTTATTCCCTGTCTGCCATGCGCGGTTAATATGACTAGATCCGCTCCTAGTTCTTTTACATGTTCTGCTATACTTGCAGCTATATTACCCTCGGGTACCGTGTGAATATGAATATCTACAGGAATTCTAGAAGGAAAGGTATTCCTAATCCCTTCTAGGTAAATCTCTGCCGCTTGAGGATCCTTAATATGGGGCTCTCCATGAACTGTTTTTGGTGGACTTTTCTCTAGAACATGAACCAATATCACCTTCGAACCGGCTTTTTCGGCGAGCAGTAAGGCCCATGGAATGGCTGCTTCGGCCATTTTAGACCCATCTAATGGAACAAGTATTCTGTCAAACAAATCAGCGCCCTCCTGTGGGATGTTATCTCACTATTCCACTGAAGGTTTCATAAAGCAGAAGTAGATTTAGACTTATTATAAGTGCGGCAACAATACTAGCTATACAAATGGTGAACTTTCTATTTACTAAATGATCACCCATAATACTCTTTTTGCTGGTAAAGATCAGCAAAGGTACTAGAGCAAAGGGTATACCAAAGGATAGGGTTACTTGGCTGATAACCAATGTTCTTGTAGGATCTAAGCCAAGAGCTATCACAACGAGTGCAGGTAACATGGTTATCAGTCTTCTTAGCCAGATTGCTATTTTCCTGCTTATGAACCCTTGCATTATTACTTGGCCAGCCATTGTTCCCACGGCCGATGATGATAAGCCAGAAGCAAGTAGGGAGATGGCAAATATTGTGCTAGCAGCTCCCCCTAACAATGGAGTAAGAGTTTCATAGGCTTGCTCTATGCTTGCTACATCACTTCTGCCTGTATGAAAGAATGTTCCCGCTGCCATTACTAGCATCGAGGCGTTTACAAAGCCAGCTATTCCCATAGCTACTACAACATCTATAATCTCGAATCTGTAAATTCTTTTGGCTTGTTGTACATTACGCGGGATTATTCGGTTTTGTGTAAGAGAAGAATGTAAATAGATGACGTGTGGCATTACAGTAGCTCCGAGTATGCCGCTTGCGAGGAGGACGCTTTCGGTATCGGAAAATCTAGGTCTTAGTAAAGATTGTCCTATCAATCCTACATCAGGCTTTACAAGAAAGAGCTCAATCACATAGCACACAGCTATTACAGCTAAGAAAGCAGTGATTACAGCTTCTAATGGGCGAAACCCGTAACGCTGTAAACCTAGTATAAGGAAGGTAGCTATTCCTGTCAGGATCCCAGCTAAGAATAAATCTATCCCAAACAACAAGTGAAAGCCTAAGGCCGCCCCCAAGAATTCGGCTAAGTCTGTAGCCATAGCGACTACCTCAGCCTGGACCCACATAAACCACACAATAGGCTTCGGTGCATGATCTCTTATGGCTTCAGGGAGGTTTTTACCCGTGGCTATTCCAAGCTTGGCAGAGAGCGATTGTATTAACATAGCCATGATGTTGCTGAGCGCTATGACCCATATAAGTAGGTATCCATACTGCGCTCCTGCCTGGATATTAGTAGCGAAGTTACCAGGATCTACATATGCAACTGAGGCTATAAATGCTGGCCCCAAGAAGGGCAACAATTTTGCTAAGGATAATCTGCGACGTTTGCCTTCTAATACCTCCATGGAGACGCTTACTGTACCCTGTCCCTTTCTTGCAACTTCGTATGGACTGCTGTGTTCATCACTCATTGTTTCTCTCCATGGAGGTGGAATCAGATGAGGGAGAAACAAATATATCCTTTGAAAGAGAAGGACTAAGGTAGTGTTCTCTATCCCCTATCTTGACAATCAGACCTCCTTCAAAGGGTATCTTCCTTAATACTTTCGCTTCCTGACCAGGTGTTAGTCCTATATCCCTTAGATAAGTTAGCTTCTCACGGGAGTTAGTCTTTACTTGCCTAATGATTACCGATGCTGGACAAATCAGCTCATCTATAGGAATCTGGTTGTTAATATGCCTCTCTTGGTTTTGTGTGAGGCTGCCCTCTGTACTGGGTATTATTTCTCCGTGCGGATCCGTCTCTGGTTTGCCTAGAACAGCAAACATCCTCTCTTCCATCTGCTCCGATATGTAGTGTTCTAGCTTTTCTGCTTCTTCATGTACCTCTTCCCATCCATAGCCGAGCATCTTATGTAGGTAAAGCTCTATAAGCCTATGATGTCTAACGATCTCGAGTGCTACTCTCTCGCCTTGGGTGGTAAGTTTGGCTCCTTTATAAGGCTCATGACTAACCAGGCCCATTCGGTCCAGCTTGACTAACATCTTGCTAGCTGATGCTGGCGATACTTCCAAATAATCAGCTATTTCTTGTGTATTAGCCACCTCTTTGCTAGAGCCTTCTTCATGGGTAAGCATATAAATAGCCTTTAAGTAGTCTTCTATGGCCTCTCCTAACCTAGACATTTTTATTACCTCTCCATTTTTAACCTAGGTTAAATTATATTTTGGTTTTCTCTAATAAGCAAGTATTGCAGGCGAGAGACAATCAAATAGCAGCCCTAATAAATTTTTTCTTGATAGTATCAAAGAAAAAGAGCCCCCAAGTGATCTAATCACTTGGGGGCTTAGACTTGAGCCTGGGTGGTCTATAGGGTATTGATTACCTGCGGCATAGAGCCAGGGTGCCTAGAGCTCCAAGACCTACCAGCATGGATAGACCAAGGGCCATACCGGCTACTGGTAGGTTGCTATTATGTGCCATACCACCAGCACCAGTTGATGGCATACCAGTCTTGAAGTTGTAGACATGTAGCATCACGCTGTCATCATTGTCCTTGGTGGTATCTAGGACTATCGTTCCATTGCTGGCGCTTACCAAGGTGTTGGCATCCTGATTAGCGCCAAGAGCCTGTGGTGTGAATAGCAGGGCACCAAACATATGTCCCGCAGGTGGCTGGCTCTCGGTAATAGTTACTTTACCTTTAGCAACACCACTAATTACGTAATGGGAGATATCCACACAAGTATTAGCAGATACCTTCCCATCTCCATTTACATCTGTCTTCAGATCAGTTTCGCACAGCTTAGCTGGCATGAACTTAGCATCATCCAGATTATAGGTATGGCCAGCACTATCCATTATCGTAAAGTTGAAGTCTACATGTCCTCCGCTGACTGCACCAGCCGGACCGTTATCGCCGGGCCTTGTGATCACTGGACATGTAAGGACTTGATTCAAGAATGATCCGAGCGCATTGAAGTCATCAATATTCTTGATCTTTTCTGGACAAGCATGCTTCATAATAGCGATGCTGCCAGTAGGAGCTTGTCCGCCACCAGCAAATGCAGATACTGATAGTCCTAGTGCAAGTGCAAAGGCTGCCATTATAGCTAAGAGTCTTTTTACCATTAGGGTTACCCCTCCTTCCAGCTTTTTTGATTCAGGTTTCTTCCTGCCACCCTAGGCTCTTTGTACCTCTAATAGATGTACGCATGAGCTATCGGGATGGATTAAGACTAGAAGGAGATTTTTATACTTGGTTATGGTTTATTTTGCGCTCAGAAAAAGTCGGGATGCTTTTCTGTTGCGGGATGGTAGAATTGATGAGAATGTAAATAATATTACCGCTGTAAGCACAATGGCTCCACCGGGTGCTAGGTCCAGAATATAAGAAAAAGCTAGACCGAGAATTGTGGATGCCAGGCCAAAACAAATAGAGTATATAGATGCTTGCTTAAAGCTTCTAGCTACTTGTAATGCGGAAGCAACAGGTATAACTAGCATACCGGCTACCAGCAGCACGCCCACCACCCGTAAGGCTGAGACAACAGTTATGGCTCCTAACAGGACGATAAGATAATTTAGTAGGTTTACTGGTAGTCCTGATACTTTTGCTATATCTTCGTCATATGTAAGTGTGAAGAGCTCTTTGTAGAGCATAATAACTATAACTATTACACAAGCACCTGTAATGCCGATTATCAGAAGATCTGTATCGGTTATGGTTAGAATGCTGCCAAAGAGGTAAGTGAACAGGCTTAGGTTCATGCGTCTGGCTAAGCTAGTTAGTACTACTCCCAGGGCAATGCCCGAGTAGAATACTATAGCAAGCGCCAAATCACCATGCTCTCTGCGCCAAGACCTCAACTTCTCTACTCCCAAAGCACCCGCAACGGCAAATATAGCGGCTCCGAGTATAGGATTTAAGCCGACCAGCCAAGCTGCGGCTACTCCTGCAAACGCAGCATGCCCTAACCCATCTCCTATCAGAGATAACCTACGCAGCACTAAGTAAAGACCAACTGTGGGGCAACTTATGCCCACAATGATTGAAGCTATCAACGCTCTCTGCATGTAGTCTTGGCTTAGCGCAAAGATAATGTCCTGCATATTTTTCTCTAACCGTGGTGATGATCGGAAGCTGCTATTGCTTCCAGAATCTGCTGTTGAGTTGCTAGATGTACATCCATTTCTTCCGGGGTGCCCTCAAATATGATCCTTTTGTTGAATATGATAACTCTGTTTATATATCCTTTTATCGCATCTAGGTCATGTGAGATGTTGATAATTGATAGTCCCTGTTCATATCTCATGCGGTTTAGTAGTTCCATAATGCTGTGTCTGGTCTCTGGGTCCACGCTAGCGGTAGGTTCATCAAGCAGTAGTAGATCGGGATCACAGGCTAATGCACGTGCTAGCATCACTCTTTGGTATTGTCCCCCGGATAGCTCGCCAACGACATGCCTACTTAAATGATCTATTTTCAACTCTTCTAGGATCGACTGCACTTTGCTCCTATCAGCTTTGTCTAATCGCCTGAAGAACCCTTTCCTGCCCACCCTCCCAGATAGGACTACCTCTTCAACTGTTGCGGGAAAACCAGGCCTCACCGAAGACACTTGGGGCATATAACCTACTCTTGGCCACTGGTTGAATCTCTCTATGTCTTGTCCGAAGATCTCAATCTGCCCACTATCAGGCTTGATCAAACCGGCTATAAGTTTTAGAAGTGTTGATTTGCCAGAGCCATTAGGCCCTAATATGGCAAGGAAGTCGCTCTTACTCACAGAGAAGCTGACATCCTCTACTACTGGTGAGGACGTATAGCTGAAGGTGACATGATCTAGTCTTAGGATAATTTCCGGGTTTTGTAAGTTTACTTGCATCCTAATCCTTCCCTCAGGGCCTGTAAGTTTTCCTTCATTATCTCGATGTAGTCTTTACCTGCTTTCTCCTGCTCAGGTGTAAGGCTCTCTATGGGATTGAGAACCATGGTTTTTGCTCCTACCTCATTTGCAATAGTTTCTGCCACTCTTGGGTCTACTAGCGTCTCGAAATATATCACTTTAGCTTGATACTTCTTTGCCAGTTCTACTATCTCTTGCATCCTCCTTGGAGATGGCTCTGATTCTGGGGATATACCTGTTATAGGTACTTGGGTTAGATTGTATCTTCTAGCTAAATATCCAAAAGCAGCATGGCTCGTAATGAAATACCTTGTTCTACAATTATTAAGTCCCATCTCGAACTCAGAGTTTATCTGGTCAAGCTGTTTGGCGTAGTTAGAAGCATTCTCCTCGTAGTAAGCTTTATTTCTTTGATCTATCTGACTTAGTGTGTCCCTTATTTCATAGGTTATCTGCTTCATCAGAATCGGATCGAGCCAGACATGGGGATCAAGCGTCAGATCTTCCGAGGTGTGCTCTTCGCCGTGGTCATGTTCTGATCCTTCAGCTTGAGATGCGGGTATGGTTTGCAGACCTTTGGTTACATCTAGCTTTACAATCTCAGAATCAATATCTCGTAACGCTTCTTCAAGCGCCGGTTGAAAACCACCTCCTATGTACACAATGAGCTTAGCAGATCTTAGGGTATTTATATCCCCTGGTGTTAGTTCCATGTCATGGGGCTCAGATCCGGCAGGAACCAAATTCGTAACTTGTACTTTGCTCCCTCCCACTTTATGAACTGCCTCATATAGAGGATAGACAGATGTGACTACTTTGACTCCTGAGTGTTCAACAGAACTGTTGCCTTGTGAACCGCAGGATACTATTAGAAATATTATCGCTAATAATAGGGGTATAAATCTTCGCATGTTTCCTCACGATCTACGGGTTTGAGAAGCTGTACGACAGGATTCGCACAGCCCGGAGATTTCTATTGAATGAGATCTAAGCTCAAAACCAAGTTGTTCAACAGCCTTCTCTAGGGCTTTTTCAAGGTTATCGCTGTTTACCTCGCCTATCTTCCCACATTCGGTACATACTATATGGTGGTGGTGAGGAGGACCGCAAACAATATAACCATCCTTGCCTTCGGATAGCTTAGCTTTGTCTAAAGCTCCCAGTGTTAGTAAAGTGTCAAGCGTTCTAAATACAGTTGCTCTGCCGATATCAGGAAATCTTTGGCTCACTTCTTCCAGTATCTCAGCGGTTGTGAAGCTCTCTCGCTTACTTATTAGGGATACAATCTTGTTCCTGGATGGAGTATTCTTGTAACCAGCATTTGCAAGAAGCTTTCTTAGAAATAATTCTCTGTTTCTCATCTCAAGATAAATGATACTAGTATCATTTATCTCTGTCAAGCCTTATCGAGATCAACAGAAACTATAATTCTCATATAGCTTACGCATTAACTTTGTTTGTCTGATAGCTATTGAGCAATTAGGGAGGATTTTGCCTAGATGCAAGTTTCTTCAAAAGATGTTGAAAGTAGATCATATAAGTCTTGGAGTATTCTGGATGTTATAGTTGTGTTTTTCCTTGGTTTATTTCTTGGAGTGTTAGCCGCTGTTATTGGGCTCTTAGTAGCTGAGCTGTTCTTGAATTCTAAACTGTCTGGGACTACCGAGTTTGTTCTCCTTACATTTTTACTCTATCTTGGTTTTGCTCTTAGTGTATGGCTCTGGATGATAAAGCTTAGAAGAGTATCTCCAAGAGAACTAGGCTTCAACGCCGTTTCCATTAGATCTTTATACTTAATGTTTCCCATCTTACTATTTATGTGGTTTGTAAACATCATAGTTGCTTCTGCTACGTCCGCTTTCATAGGGCCCTATGATAATCCTCAGACCAAGGAAATAGCTCGCGTTATATCTTCACCAGCCGACTTAATTGGAGTGATCTTTGTTATAGCAATAGTTGCTCCAGTTGTAGAAGAGACTGTATTTAGAGGCGTGTTGTATCGCTATTTGCGCCCTCGTTTAGGAGTGTTTTTGTCAATAATAATTACTTCGTTTATATTCGCAATAGTGCATTTCATACCAGTTATACTGCCCTTGTTATTTGTTGCTGGGTGTTTTCTAGCATGGGTATCCGAAAGATACAACAGCCTATATCCTTCTATGTTTCTGCATTTCTTGAACAACTTTACAATGGTGATTCTTATTTATATCACTATGAGAGGCTAATAAAATGGTGTGTCCCGTCGACAGCTTACACATATTGGGACACACCAAGCGTGAGAGGAAGGATTGCCTGCAGTATCTTATGAGCAAAATCTGTGCCAACTGGGACTTGAAATTAGCAGGGTATAGTTGGTTATTCTAGGCTAGCTGGAATAGGACTTGCTTTTACTTGTTTCGCTTAGCGATAGTCCTTACCTTACAGTTGAAGGAGGAAAGTCTATGCCACTGAAGAACATAAATAATGTCGAATTCGAGTTTGTTGACAACAGTAATTGTCCCCATTGTGAGAGATATAAGACGAGAATTGCAGAACTAGAGGCTATTGTTTCTGCTATGGAGAGTTATCTGGTTACTATAGATACCCGTAATCAAATTAAATACAAGCGCTTGACTTCAAGGCGTTCGGATAATTCATACCTGATGTCTATTAGAGGAGAGGAGATGGATATCACTAGATTAGATGGTGCAGACCCTGCTCTATAGTAGGTATTGTATCAAGCATATGACATAATAGTCATATGCTTTTTTGTTGCTCGTATTGTTTGAATGTGTAAATGGAGGTAGTTGAGATGGAAGAGGAGCTAAGGGATGCTTTAAGACGCCTGACTCCAAGAGAAGCGGTCAAAATCAAGCTTGACCCTCTAGGTTGTATAAAGATGGCTCAGGCAGCGGCTCGAGGAGAGCCTACCGAACTATCTCCTCAGGCGGTAAGATATCTGAATTTGCTAGTAGCCTATATTCAACAGCATGGTCCAGAATCAGTTCGGGATCTGGCTTCTAAGTGGCGTTTGGAGATGCACCATAATTGCTAACATCCGCATCTGAAGGGCTGCTTGTTGCTGCCACAACTAGCAAAAGCACAAACAGTCCGCTTAGTCCTATGAGGATCATTGCTGCTCTTAGTGACACGCTGTCAGCTATCAATCCTACTACTGGTGGACATAATATGAAGCAGGCATAAACAGCCGACATGGAGATGCCAGCTATTGCTCCGCTATCTATCTTAGGAGCAACTTTATGCCCCAATCCTAAAGCTGTAGGTATTACTCCTGCAGACCCTAAGCCAGTGAGTGCAAATCCAACCATTGCTGTTGGGATACTGGGAACAAATAGGAGTAGATTGGCTAACAATAACAATATCCCTGAAGTGACTAAGGAAACTCTTTCTCCGAATCTCATTACGAAGGGCGCGTTAGCTAACCTTCCTAGAAGCATGGCTCCATTGAAAGCCGCTAGTGCTGCACCTCCGGTACTTGTACTGGCTCCTAGTTCCTGGAGATAAATAACTGTCCAAAGATTGGCCACACTCTCTCCCATTACGCCTAGACTGCATATTAGAGCTATAAAGCTCAGCCTTCTATGTTTCGATAACAGAGCTAATATCTGAGACAACCCTGTACTCTCTGCTTCTATGCCACTCGGAGGGTACTTGATATTGACAGTTGCCAATAAAGCAAGAATTCCGAGTAGCCCTATCAATAACAGTACCGATCGGTAGCTCCATCCTAGGCCTATAGCCCAACCAGTTGCAAAGGACCCTAACATTGCTCCAGCAGCGAACCCTGCATGCATGATGTTGAGGGCATGCTTCTTGGTGGCTTTTTCCCAATCAATTGATGCGGCGTTGATGGATAGATCCATTAGCCCGTCGCCTACTCCTAGGGTCATCATCACTAATGCAAGCTCAGGGAGGTTACTTACTACTGATAGGAGTAGAGAGCCCGCTGCTAGACAGATTAGTGCTGTGATGCCAACCAGTTTCTTGGCAACTCTTAGAGTTATGCTTCCTCCTGCTAATAAGACAAGCATGCCCAGAAATGCAGGGATTGCTTGCAGCCCCCCAAATACACCCTTGCTAATTGCAAGCTCTCGGATTATCAGTGCCCATAGGACTCCTAGGCCTCCCAGGTTGATACCGAAATAGGCAAAGTGAAGCAATAATACTATGTAGGCTCTAGTTGGGCTCCAAGAATAACTCTGTATTGTTTGAATTCGTGCGTTCTGTCCCAAGAGTTCTCTCCATACCGGGGGGCCAAATTTATTTAGTCATCTAACCTGTTTTCTGGAAGGTTTACTGGCAGTGGAGCAGGTCTTTGAGGGCGGGAAGAGATATGTACGTGACGCTCTTTAGAGGACGCTTGATAAATGGAGTGCATCACCTCAAGTACATGGTAGCCCATATCGGCCGTAGCTCTGTGAGGCCTGCCACTTCGTATGGCATGAGCCATATCTGCTACGCCAATACCTCTCTCATTCTCCGTCCTAGGATAGGCTAGAGGTATCTCTTGCCACTCAGATTTGTTCCTGAGCTTAAGTAGAGGGATGCCTCCAAAACCATTAGGATCAGGGACTACTAGCGTGCCATAGGTACCATAGATCTCTATGTTCGGTAACCTTGAACCCCAAACATCAAATGTGGTGATCATGGTTGCTATAGGGCCACCTTCCAGGTCCAAAACGCTTGCTACATATGTAGGAGTCTCTACGCTAATTCTCTCACCGTAACGTGCCTTGCTGGTGATGATTCTTTCTTGAGATGTAATTCTTGCTGATCCTGTAACTCTGGTCGCAGGGCCTATTAGATTGATTAGAGCTGTTATGTAATAGGGGCCCATGTCAAACAAGGGGCCGGCCCCCTCCTTATAGAAGAATGCCGGGTCAGGATGCCAACTCTCTGGGCCACTAGCCATCATGAATGCTGATGCGCCAACTATGTCCCCTATTACTCCATCCTCTATAAGCTTGCGACATGTTTGCTGAGCACCGCCGAGGAAGGTATCTGGTGCGCAACCTACTCTAAGTCCTTTCTGTCTTGCTAGCTCTAGGATCTTCTTACCCTCGTTGAGGGTCGTAGCTAAAGGCTTCTCACTATATACATGCTTCCCGGCTCTCAGACAAGTCATAGTAATACCTGCGTGCGCCGCAGGTATAGTTAGGTTTATTACCATTTCGATTTCGGGATCTTCCAGTAACTTGTCTACTGTATAGACCTTAGGTATTCCGAACTCTTTTGCTCTAGCTTCAGCTCTTTCAAAGATCATGTCCGCGCAGGCCACGATCTCGTACATTTCGTACTTCTGGGCGTTTTCCATGTAGACAGAGCTTATAGTACCACAACCAATTACTCCAACCTTTACTGGATCAGACAACTTGGGAGGCCTCCATATTAAGAAGTTTCTAAGCAATAGCTATCTTACCTTGATAAAAGATAAGTACGCTAGTGTGTTAGTGTTGGTAATTAAAGCTAGTCTTGAGTTCTATTGCCTTCCCCGATCGTGCAGAATCATATACGCCTTGTATTATCTCTATAACATGCCGAGCGTGTTCCGCACTTATTTCAGGATCTTTATCTTCGAGCACACAGTCAGCAAGGTGCAGTATATCTCCCGCTATATAATGATTGATTCCCTTGGCCTCAGCCCCTGATATCTCTGGCGCTCCCACGTGAGCCAAGACCTCCTCAAAACCTAACCTGTTCCTATCACTTCCCTTCACCCATAGTTCATAAGAACCAGTGGCACAGCCCCCATAAATGATTGCTCCGTCATCTCCGTATATCTCCATAGATGGAACCTTTGAGCATCCTCTTATGAAATGAGAGCTTATTACGAAGAAGCAGTTGTTATCGAACTCTAGGATGAAGTGTGTATTGTCGTCCATTTCTACCTTAATCTCTTTTGACTGCCAAAAGCGGATAGGTAGGGATATACCCGATACAGCTGTTACCCTTCGCGCGGGGCCAAGTATCCAAGTGATAGCGTGCAGATCATATACCGCCGAGTCTCGAAGAGGTCCTCCACCTGGTTTGTAATACCAAGAAGGGTCAGCGTGTTCGAGTTCTGAACCTGGCTGCCTGCGTATATCATCTTCGTGCCTAGCACCTCTTTGTGCTCTTCCCCAGCAGATTTTCCCTAGCTTACCTGTATGTATATGTTCTCTTATCTCTTGCATCGCAAGAGATCTTAGATGATTTCCAGGTGCAGCTGCTACCTTAACACCAGCGGTATGCGCAGCATCTATAAGAGTGTTGGCCTCCTGTACGGTTAGTGTCATCGTTTTTTGTATATATAAATGCTTGCCGGCTTCTATCGCTGCTAGTGCGTTTGACAAATGGCTGGGCACCGGTGTAGCTATAACCACGATGTCAATATTTTTGTCTTGAGCTAGCTCTTCAGCAGATTTGTAGTATTTCGGAATATTGAACCTATTAGCAATCTCTTTGGCTCTATCCTCGATGGTATCAGCTATTGCTACTAGTTTGATTTTCTGTTCTACCTGAGGATCCAACAGGTTGGGAATTATGTCGAAGACGGTTACAATTCCACAGCCTACTATCCCCACCCCAAGTGCGTAAGCCACGGTTTCTCCTCCTGCGTTCTAAAATATATGCTACAATCTGAAATTGGCAATCATCTTCTCTAAGTTTTGGATGATTCGGTCTTCCTTGTCATCAGACTTAGCATCGGGTATAAGTCCTCTAGAATCTAGATCTCGTACGTAGTCTGGAATCCAGTCTGATAGTGTTATCTTGGGATTGAACTCCGGAATGTCCCTTCGTATCTTGTCGAGGCTATAGATACGATTCCATCTCGATTCAGAAGCAAGTAACCAAGTACCTTCTGGCCATACCTTGATAAGCAGCTCTGCTGGAGCATCTATGAGGTTTGCCTTCTGTCCCAGTGCCCACGCGATCTCTTCATGATAATCTCGCCAAGTCTTCATGTCCCATCGAGTTATAATGTAGCTCTCGCCTATGCACCTTTCTCTCCCCACCGCTGCAGCTATCCCCAGGCCGACATCATCGGAATGACAGTGAGCCCATATAAGGTTTCCTTCGTGAGTAACGAGTATTGGGAGTCCTTTCCTTACCCTATCTATCCATATATTCCCACCTCCGAGTTGACGAACTATCCCATCCTGGTAACCCCAAGTCTGTGCTGGCATAAAGATCGTTACAGGAAACCCATATTCCTTGTATGCCCTCATGAATACGTTATCAGCAGCAACTTTGTTGCGAGAGTATTCTATAACTGGGTTTCTGCGAGTGCTTTCATTTATCGGATATTCAGCTGGCTCCCCTCCGAACACTGCTACTGTTGATACATGAATAAAATGCTTTACATCTCTAAATGCTCTAAGGTCACTTTCTGCCTCTTCTGGGGTGTAACATATCATATCTATAGCTGCATCGAATTTATTTTCTTGCATTGTCCTCTCAAATACATCTAGATCATGTCTGTCCCCATGGATGACCTTTACTTCCTTGGGTAGAGGTCGCTTTGTTATACCCCGATTGAACACAGTTACATCATGTCCGTATTCCAATAGATACTTAATAACACCTGTGCTGATGTTTCCAGTTCCTCCAACTACTAGTACTCGCATAATCGAACTCCTGTCGAGATAATAGGTGTGTGGCATACCACATGCCAATAGTATATTCTTGCAGGCTAAATAAGTAAATAGCTTGGTGTTAGGCGAAATATAAGCTGATTCTTAATATTGTTAATTGAAGTGAAATAAATTGACTATTTATATTAGATTTTGCTAATTATTCTTTATGGCCAAGGATTCTCAAATCCAAGGCGCGTACATCTCTGGAAAGGAGGTGATGCGTATGCTGAGGATTTGGGATCCAATACTTGATTTAGAGGCTATAAGGGAATCCATTTACAGAACTTATAACAATAGATCTACACTTGGTGGTCAAGCAGCCTATCCATTAGATCTGTTAGATGAGAAGGATAACTATATTGTTAGAGCTTCTCTACCTGGGTTTCGCCCTGAGGACATTAACATAAAGGCGGATAATCAAGGAATATTGATTACAGCTCAGACTGGTCGAAGTGGTATGCAACAACGTTACATACTTCGCGAACGACCTGAAAAGAACTCTTTTATAAAGAGAATTAGACTACCAATAAATATTGATGTCGATAATATAAAAGCTAAGTTACATAACGGAGAGCTCACTATAGTCTTGCCCAAGATTCGCAGGGAAAGAACTCAGACAATAAAAATAACATCTAGTTCCAAGTAGGAATCTGATACCAATTGCCGGCAACTTCATAGTTGGTACCTTTTGCCCATCTGTCTACCCTGGCCTTAGCAGAGTAGGCAGGTGGGACTTTCCCTTATATAGGGAGGAGATAGTCCGATAGCGACACTAACGAAAGGGGGATATTTTTTGCCTTTGGTATGTAATAGAAAGGGCTAGATTCCACATTGTGTTGCGAATCTAGCCCCTAAGTGGGCGAAACAGGACTCGAACCTGTGACCTCACGGATGTGAACCGTGCGCTCTAACCAACTGAGCTATTCGCCCTCAGATAATAAGATACCAGAACATGAATTTATGGAGCAAGTACGACTCTAGGGAAAAGACCGCCTTGAGGACTTGAACCTCAAACCCCGTCGGTCGGTGCTTGCCGCAATCGTTTGCGATCCGCTGCAAGTCTTTGACCCCGCTCTACCCTTGAGCTAAACGGCCTTTTCCCTTGTCTTACTAGCGGATAATAACATCAAATAGTTTCTTTGCCAAGATATTTGATAACAAATCAATCAAATCTACACATATCCTATTGCTGTTCCGTCAATCCCAAAAACACTTTTTGTTCTTGGTGATTGCATAATAATTTGCTTGTTGTAGAAATCTAGATCTCTGTTGACATGTACATATGGTATTAGTAAACTTCAAGGTCGTGTCTTCTTGTAGGTGTCTGGTAATTAGGAGGGGTTTATGCGTCGTCTCACCACACTGGTACTGGTTATTCTTCTTGCTATAGTTCTTATTCCTTCCAATACCTTCGCAGCCCAAAGAATGGATGGAATACAAAGGGGTAAGGGGCATGGTAAGGTACTGGATAATCGCAAGCCTAACCCCTTAGCTGAGAAACAGTTCAAAATGCGGCAGAAGGGCTTGCAGAAGCTCATTCAGTCACAGGCTAGTGGCAATCTTAGCTCTATGGCACATGGTAAGAACAAGGTTGTAAAGCTGGCTAAGGGCCAATATGTTGAGCTCGCTAGAGAAGATACGGACCATATATTCACGATCCTGGTAGAGTTTGGTGGAAGTGAAGGTCCTATACACAACCAGATCCCTGAACCAAATAGGAGAGAAGATAATTCTACCTATTGGGTTCAGGACTTCAACCGTGACCACTACGACCAGATGCTTTTCTCGACAACGCCAGGTGTTGTATCTATGGCGAACTACTATCTTGAGCAATCATCTGGTCGTTACACGGTGGATGGTACTGTAACCGACTGGGTCAGAATTAATGCTAACGAGTCGGATTATGGTAGACCTGAGCCTGGTCAAACCTCTGGAGATAGCAATACTGTCTATAGAATCATAAGGGATGCTATAAGCCAGTGGGTTGCTGATCAGAGGGCAGCTGGTAAAACTCCTCAACAGATTCGAGACTACCTTTCACAGTTCGACGTCTGGGATAGATATGATCATGACGGGGATGGGAACTTTGATGAGCCAGATGGCTACATCGATCACTTTCAGATAATACATGCTGGCGAGGGTGAGGAAGCCGGCGGAGGTGCTCAGGGAGCTGATGCCATATGGAGTCATAGATGGTATGCTAATTGGCCTGGTATAGGGGTGGTTGGCCCTTCGCCTGATGCCCTTCTGGGAGGATATGAGTTTCCGGGAACAAATATCTGGGTTGGTGACTACACTATAGAGCCTGAGAATGGTGGTGTTGGGGTTTTTGCTCATGAGTTCGGTCACGATCTAGGTCTGCCAGATGAGTATGATACTAGCTATCTAGGAGAAGCTAGTTCGGCTTTCTGGACGCTTATGTCTGCGGGTTCCTGGCTCGGTGAGGATAAGGATAGCATAGGTACGAAGCCGGGGCATATGAATGCTTGGGATAAGCTGATGTTGGGATGGCTCAATTATGATGTTGCTATCTCAGGGCATAGATCTTCACATCGTCTAGGTCCAGCTGAATACAACACCAAGGCTGCGCAGGCGCTTATAACTGTGCTACCTAAGAAGCAGGTCACTACTGAGATAAACGCTCCTTACTCAGGTTCCTGGGAATGGTGGAGCGGTTCTGGCGATAATCTTGATAATACTCTTACCAGACATGTTGATCTCTCAGCTGTGGATTCTGCATCTCTTCAAGCGTATCTGTGGTACGACATTGAGGATGGATGGGATTACGCTTATGTACAGGCGTCCGATAATAACGGTTCAACATGGACGAACCTGGAAGGTAATGTAACGACTAATGATGATCCCAATGGTCAAAACCTAGGTAATGGCATAACAGGTAATTCTGGAGGCTGGGTACTAGCAAACTTCGATCTCTCTCAGTTTGCAGGTAAAGATATACTTCTCAGGTTCAGGTATGTCACCGATGGTGCTGTACAAGGTAAAGGGATGACTGTTGATGAGATCAAGATAATAGGAGATGGAAATATAATCTTCACCGACGGGGCCGAGGAAGGAGACAACGGCTGGGATGCTAACGGGTTCTCGAGAATTCAAGGCTCCATCACTAGAAGCTACAACCACTACTATATAGCTGAATATAGGAGATATCTCGGTTACGATACCGCCCTCAAGACTGGTCCATACAACTTCCCAGATCCTAGCAGGAACTGGGTAGAACACTACCCATACCAGGATGGCTTGCTTATCAGTTATTGGGATACCTCTTTCAACGACAATAACGTGGGACAACACCCGGGCCAGGGTTTGATCCTACCTATTGATGCGCATCCTGAACCCCTCCTAAGGAAGGACGGCACGCCATGGAGGACCAGGGTTCAGGTTTATGATGCTACATTCGGGCTGCAGAGAACTGATCCAATAGCGTTGTCGTATCTCGACTCGTCAGGTCGTCTGGTGAGGGTAAAATATCCCTCGTTGCCTGCAGCACGAACCTTCAATGATCTGAATACTTACTGGTATGCTAGCAAACCTGATGCAGGTGTGAAGGTGCCGAAGACTGGTACCGTTATCCAAGTAGTTGGTACGAGTAACCACGGCAACTTCATGCAAGTGCAGGTGAAACCTGCTAGAAGATGATAAAGTAATGTGTAAGGGGGCATCATAAAGATGCCCCCCTTTTTTATGCTACTCTTTCTTAGCCTTTACTATGGAGGTGTTTATGAGCTTAGAGATGGAGTCTCCTAGGATAGTCTTTGCTGAGGAAGAGCGTAGTAGCACTCAGGTTAGGTTGCAGATCGGTGACTTAGTAGTCTCCAAGGCAACAATTATACCCCGTATCATGCGTATTGGTAGATCGGTTGTCAGAGTAGACGGTATAGGAGGAGTAGAGACACATGAACAATATCGACACAAAGGTTACGCACGGAGAGTGCTAACTGAAGCCGTCAGTAAGATGAAATCCGGGGATGCAGCCTTGTCAATTTTATGGGGGATACCCAACTTTTATCACCGATTTGGATTTGTATCTGCTATCCCTACTCATATTATGTCCTTGGATGCATCTGTGGAGCACGATGCGATTCCCGATGGGTGGAGTGTAAGGCCATTTAAGTGGGAAGATATAGGTTCTCTAGCCAGGTTACATAATGAGTTCATCAGGAATTCAGTAGGCCCTCAGCTTAGGGGTGATAGTCCTCCCTATAGCCCAGCTTGGAATCAGCTAAGAGAAGGATCTAGACATGAATGCAAGGTATTACTAGATGACAGTAATACTATAGTAGCTTATGCTTGGGCTTGTTCCAGTGATGTTTGGTGGACGGACTTTCTGCCTAGACAAGATAAGAATTCCCTTATGTTAGCTGAGGTAGTTGCTGCTGATGAGTTGGCAGCGGACGTAATCTTGGGTGTGTGTATGGATTGGGCTAGATCAAAGAATTTACCTCGAATAGACGTGGCTATTCCCCCTACGGGCAATGTGGCAGCAGCAGGCATGTTGTTAGGTGCTAGGTTTACAATTCAATACCATCGATGTGAAGAGATTATGATTAGGTGTCTTGACCCTTATAGGTTACTGACACAGATGGAGCCAGAGTTGGAATATAGATGGCTATATTGCAAAGACCAACCCGATAAGTTTAACTTAGGTATATTTACCGACGAAGGCAATGTAACTGTTTCTCTGGGCAGGGATGGTGTGCATATCTTTGAGGAGGTCCATGATGAGCTCGATGGGAAGGTGTTCATGGCTCAACATGAGCTTGCTAGGTTAAGTCTAGGAGCTTATCCCCCTTCTGTAATCTTGTCTCGTTTAGATCCGAAGCCTAAAGGCAAAATTGCAGAGGTGCTAGAAAAAATATTCCCATTTACTGGGGCATTTGTTTGCCCACCTGACTCTTTGTAGGATACTAGGAAGTCTTCTGGAATAGCATGTAAAACCTTATTATATTCTTACAGTGCAAACTTTGTCTGTACTGTAAGCGGTATATTGCTACATGTATAATTCTGAGATACCTTATGAAATTTGAATTTAGAGGTGAGGAAGCTGGTCAAGAAAGAGATAGATCTCCATATGCACACAGATAGGTCGGATGGACGTTATCCGCCGCGCGAGCTGGTGCAACTTGCAAGAGATGTCGGGCTTAAGACGATCGCAATAACCGATCATGACACCGTGGCTGGAGTAGATGAGGCCGTGGCCGCAGGAGAGGAGCTCGGTGTTGAAGTTATTCCCGGTATTGAGCTTAGTACTACCGTGGAAAAGGGCGAGATCCATATGGTCGGCCTTTGGATTGATCCCAATAACCAAGAGCTTCTTGAACTAACAGAGAAGCTTAGAGGTGGAAGGGAATGGGCTGCTAAGAAGATGGTAGAGAATCTTCGCAGCATGGGCATGGACAGGCTTACCTTTGAGAGGGTGAAAGAGCTAGCGGGTACGGCTAGCATAGGAAGACCTGCCATAGCTCAGGCGATGCTTGAACAAGGGTATATAGAGAAGTTTGAGGATGCTTTCACCGATGAGTACATAGGCCCTGGTGGTAAGGCTTACGTACCCAGACATAAATTACTTCCTGAGGATGCTGTAAGAGTGGTGCATAGGGCTGGGGGAGTTGCTATCTTAGCCCATCCTACTTTTACTTATGACCTGGAGAAATCGCTTGCTAAGCTTGTTAGGGCAGGGCTCGATGGTATGGAAGTATACTACACTGGATATACGCCATCTGTGCGTGCCTACCTGAGGTCCTTAGCAAGGAAATTTGGGCTGTTGATAAGTGGAGGCAGCGACTTTCATGGTGTACCTTCTATGGAGGAGCCTCCGCTGGGTAGTATCTATGTACCACCGATTGTTTTAGAGTCTCTAAGAGATAGGCATCGTAGAATGCACGCACTGGCATTATAGCTGTATATCGTCCTAGTTAGGTACGAGGTGTACGATAAATGAACGTCAGGCTCGTGATCAGGCTGTTCGTTGCTATTCTGTTGGGCCTGCTCGGGTGGCAATTGGGTTATTCGGCAGCGGCAGCCTTAGATCCTTTATTTAGATGGGCTTGGATAGTAGGACTATCTGGAGTCTTTATAGGCGCTCTGCTCGGTTTATTGTTCGCTCCTTATATGACTATAGTCCCTTTCAATGCGGTCAGAAAATGGATAGCTTCAGTTGCTGTTAGCGACTTAGTTGCTGCAGGTGTGGGGCTGATATTAGGACTTGTAATTTCTGCTCTGGTTACCTTCCCGTTGAGAGCGCTTCCCGGTTTCTTAGGTAACCTAATGCCTCTGCTTGCTGCTATAGCTATTACCTATGTCTGCATAATGGTAGTAGTTATGCGACATAGAGAAATCGCAGAATACGTAACCGATCGTAAGTTCCTAACTGGTGTCCCCAGGAAAGGGTTTGTAGCGGGCAACAGGTACATATTGGATACTAGCTCCATCGTTGATGGCCGTATCGCAGACATAGTTTCTACGGGCTTCCTATCCGGTGATCTGATAGTCCCTCAGTTTATACTTAGGGAGTTACAAGCAATTGCCGACTCACAGGATTCTCTAAAGCGTGCTCGCGGTAGGAGGGGGTTAGATGTCTTGGCTGCTCTTCAAGAAAGCAGCAACGTTAGAGTTGAGATATTTGAGGGTCATATCGAGGCTGGTGAGGATGTAGATAGCAAGCTGTTATACCTAGCTAAGGACCTGTCAGCACCGATAATTACCAATGATTACAACCTCAACAAGATAGCTACCCTGCAAGGTGTGAAGATACTTAATGTGAATGAGTTAGCACATGCACTTCGTCCAGTATTGCTTCCCGGTGAGGATCTAACTGTGAAGATCATACAAGAAGGAAAGGAATATAACCAAGGAGTTGGCTACCTTGATGACGGCACTATGGTGGTCGTTGAAGGTGGTAAATCCAAGATGAACTGTGAGGTGGATGTGGTAGTCACACGCGTTCTGCAGACTGTGGCAGGCAGGATGGTGTTTGCTCAACTTGCAGATGTGGAGCGTGACGCAAGGTGAAGAATGGTTGTGTTGTTGGTGCTGTTATAGTTGCAGCTGGTGCGAGCTCACGCATGTCCGGGATAGATAAGCTTTGGATAGACTTAGGTGGTAAACCTGTGATTTACCATTCTATATACGCCTTCCAGCGGCTGGATGATATAGATGTGATCGTGGTTGTTACATCTACCACGAATCAAGAGAAGATTAGAGAGCTATGCCGTAGGGAGTCTCTGGATAAGGTTGTAAGCGTCTGTCTGGGTGGCAATACACGCCAACAGAGCGTGCTTTGTGGGCTGAGGGAGATGCCTAATGCTAGTTTGGTAGCCATACATGATGGGGCTCGTCCCTTGGTTACCCCTGAAGTTATAAAGAGAGGGATAATTACAGCTGTCGAGAAGGGAGCAGCTATTGCTGCTGTGCCTGCTAAGAGCACATACAAGGTGGTCGACAGCCAGGGCAAAATATTGTCTACTCCTGATAGAGATAGCCTTTGGGAAGCCCAGACTCCTCAAGTCTTCAACTATATAGACATCCTAAGTGCACACGAGAGGGTGGCCCATCAGGATGAGGTTTTTACGGACGATGCTTCACTAATGGAGTCCATAGGTCGCGATGTATGGGTCTACGAAGGAGATTATAGAAACATCAAGATAACTACATTTGAAGATGTCCTTATAGCAAGGACTCTAATGGATAGCCAGCTTGCAAATGGCTAATGTAATGGAGGATTTGGTTGCCAAGCGGGATAGGATTTGACGCTCACAAGCTCGTAGTAGGACGGAAATTGGTGATCGGGGGGGTAACTATACCTCACCACATGGGGCTTGAGGGACATTCCGATGCCGATGTCCTAACACACGCGATCATAGATGCCCTCCTGGGGGCAGCTTCTATGGGGGATATTGGTACTTTGTTCTCTTCGGATGATCCTAACCTCTCGGGAGTGGATAGTACAAAACTTTTGGCAAAAGTGTGTGAGTATGTTAGAGGGGCTGGCTGGGATATAGATCATGTAGATTCCACGATAATCGCCCAAGCACCGAGGATGTCTCCTTACATTGGTGCTATGAGAGATAAGATCTCCAAAGTTATGGAGATACCATTGACTAGCGTTAGTATCAAAGCTACTACGACGGATGGTCTGGGACCGTGGGGGAGAGAAGAGGGTATTGCCGCTCTAGCTGTGTGCAATATAAGTCGCAAGGACGAATAAAAATAGGGCGGGATAAAATCCCGCCCTATTTTTATTGCTTACTAGCTTATAGAAGAATCTGACCGTTATCTAGCATATTCAACGTTGCGGGTTTCTCTTATTACCGTTACCTTTATCTGGCCTGGGTAGCTTAGGCTTTCCTCGATCTTGCGGACAACGTTTCGAGCAAGCTTCGCAGCTTCTAGATCATCTACGTAATCTGGTTTGACAATTATCCTGATCTCTCTTCCTGCCTGTATGGCGTAGGATTTCTCAACGCCCTCAAAGGAATTGGCTACTTCCTCCAGCGCTTGTAATCGCTTGATATATTGCTCGACGCTTTCACGTCTAGCACCAGGGCGACTACCTGAAATGGCATCTGCAGCGGCCACTATAACAGCTTCGACAGTTTGTGGATCTTCTTCTTCGTGGTGTGCGGCTATAGCATGCACGATCTTGGGTGATCTACCAAGTCTACGAGCTATCTCAGCGCCTATAAGAGCATGAGGACCTTCTACCTCATGGCTCACAGCCTTACCTATGTCATGCAGCAGGCCGGCTGTCTTGGCGACATTCACATCTGCTCCGAGCTCAGCCGCTAAAGCTGCGGCTATTAGAGAGGTCTCTACCGCATGTCTTAGTTGGTTTTGGCCATAACTGGTACGATACTTGAGCCTTCCTAGAAGCCTGATCAGTTCGGGGTGTAGTCCTTGCACCCCTGCCTCCATTGCTGCCTGTTCACCAGCTTCTTTAATTTCAGCTTCTACTTCCTGCTGGGCTTTACTTACCAATTCCTCTATACGAGCTGGATGTATCCTGCCGTCGCTGATTAGCTTGGTAAGAGCTCTTCTGGCGACTTCACGCCTTATAGGATCAAAGGCAGAAAGAGTAACTACTTCTGGCGTATCGTCTATAATGACGTCAACACCAGTGGCTTCTTCGAAGGCTCGTATGTTGCGTCCTTCCTTACCGATGATCCTTCCCTTCATATCCTCATTGGGAAGCGG
>JBHORE010000050.1:0-4010 GCA_042408415.1 Thermobaculum sp. | reverse complement strand
CAAGTAGAACTGCAGATCTCATCACTTTGCTCTCCATTCCGTTTATTTCAGACCTGTAAGTGTAATGCCTTGTATGAAATGCCTCTGGAATAACAAGAACATTATCAGGACCGGAAGTGTAGCCAATACTGACCCAGCCATAACAAGGTCCCAGACCGTCCGGTTCTTGATCACAAATAATGCCAGTCCCAAAGGAAGAGTTTGCAGCTGATCGGAACTAATTATGATCAGAGGCCAGAAGAAATCATCCCAGGTATAGGAGAAAGTGAATATGGCATGGGCAGCGAGAGCCGGACGACACAGAGGCAGAATTATCTGCCAATAAATCCTCCAGTGGGAAGCACCATCGATCTTCGCCGCTTCTAACAATTCATCTGGAATGGTTTTCATATACTGCCGTAATAAGAATATCCCGAATGTGCTGACTACTCCTGGAGCGATCAGCCCCCAATATGAATCTAGCCAGCCATGACCACCCTGTCCAAGGAGGTTGTTTCCTCCGAACAGGGGAATGTGCTTGAGAATAAGATAGGAAGGGATAAGTGTGACCCAACCAGGGATCATCATCGTAGCCAACCCGATGGCAAATAGTACGTCTCTCCCTGGGAAACGCCTCTTAGCATACGTATACGCAGACAGAGAGTTGAAGAACAGTTGCAGAGCCGTAACGCTTATGGAAACATAAGCACTGTTGAAAACCCATCTACCTAGATTCTCAGCCTGGAGGAATCTGATGTAGTTGTCTAGGCTAGGATTTATAGGTATCCAGCTTGGTGGATACCGAAACATATTATCTAGACTTTGTGTAGACGCCACAACCATCCAGGCAAAAGGAGCAGCGAAGATGACCGCTCCTGCAGATAGTATCGCATATAGTGCTAGTTTACCTAGGGACTCAAGAAAAATCCTTCTAGCAGACCGGCGTCTCCTTATGGCTGCTTCTATTGCAATCTCACGCCCACTCACTACTGCCATGTCAACTCTCCCTCAGTACTCTATCTCACGGTAGGCTAGACGCCAGTAAATAATTGTGAACACTATCATCATGGCAAACAGACAGTAAGCTATCGCTGCAGCATACCCCATTTCGAAATCTCGAAATGCTTTCTGGTATAGGTAGAAAGCCACGGTAGTAGTCCTTCTTATCGGGCCTCCGCCTGTCATTAACAGTATTTGTCCAAACACCTGTAGCGAGCCAATCATGGCAACTACAAACTGGAAAAACATAGTGGGGCGAAGAAGTGGTACAGTTATGTATACCAATCTTCGGAAGGCACCTGCTCCATCCACTTTGGCAGCATCATAGATCTCCTGTGGAATGGACTGCAGAGCTGCTAAGTACACTACCATGTGAAAACCTACCCCTTGCCATACACTGACAGCGATAACTGCCGGCATTGCCAGGTTCCTATCCGATAACCAAAGTATGGGTTTGTCTATGATATTCAGCTTGAGGAGATAGTAATTGAGTAGGCCGTAGTCACCCGAAAAAACCCACTTCCAGATAATCGCAGCAACCACTAGTGATGTAACGCCTGGAAGGTAATACAGCGTCCTAAATAATCCTCTGAATCTGATTTGGGTGTTTAGCATCAAAGCAACTAGTAATCCAATAGCCATAGTGACAGGTACGGAGACGGCAGCAAAATAGAGAGTATTTACTATCGCTCCAAGGAAATAATGATCGTGCAGCAGTTCTTTATAGTTTTGCAAGCCTACAAAAGGCTTTTGTGGCTCCAGTATATTCCATTGGTGAAAGCTAAGATAGAATGAGAACCCTACGCTGAAGACTGTAAACACAGCAAAGAGTATCAGTCCTGGTGATAGAAAGAGGTAGGCTGTCCACTCGCGCCTTGCTTCATACAGTACCCTGCTAAGTCCGGATCGCCTGGTAAGCGGTCTCGTTGTGGCTTGCATCGATCACTCCATAAGTTAATAGTTATGGCTGCAAGGTATTATCTCCCTTGCAGCCATAAACGCTAGCTTTTATGCTTCTGTATGATCTCCTCGGCTCTGGCGGCTGCATCATCCAAGGCCGTAGCAGCATCCATCTCGCCATATATAACTTTTTGGAAGTTCTCATTCAATACCTGGTCGATCTGCCCCCAGTAAGGGAAGTCGTAAGCCGGATCAGATACTCCACACTTCATCATCTGAGCAAAATCCTTAAGTAGCGGGACGTTCTTATATAGATTAGGGTTATTCAGCAGCGACTTCCTTACTGGCAAAAGCGTACTAGGATTCTTGGGTGTGCCTGTGTTCCACTTAGCAACATTCTGTGGAGCAGAAAGAAACTCTATCCATTTCCAGGCGGCATCTTTGTTCTTGCTCTGGGCAAAAATAACTAGAGCATCGCCAGCTATAACAGTAGCACAATACTTGTCACGAGGCATGGCAGCAGCACCCCACTTGCCCTTTGTCTTTGGAAACTCACTTAGTAGGGTGCCTGCAAACCAAGCACCAGCTTCGTACATAGCTACTTTACCCTGAGCAAAAGCTACTCTGCCATCCCAAGAGTTGGAACCATAAAGGTCTGGTGGTGAATACTTCTTCAAGCCGAGATAAAATTCCGCTGCCTTCTTACCGTTGGCATCATTGAACATGATCTTGCCATCAGGGGACATCAACCGCCCACCAGTCGACCAGAGCCACGGCAACCAATAGTAGTTAGCCTCAGAAGCAAAGATCGCAAACCCGTATTGTCTCTTCGATGGAATAGTGAGTTTCTTTGCAGCTTCCTCAAAATCCTCCCAAGTCCAGTCAGGCCTTGGCGGTTCTAAACCAGCCTGTTCAAAGAGATCTGTACGGTAAAAGATACCAGTGGATTCGCCGTCAAACGGCAGGCCATAGAAGTGTCCCTTTATCTGTGCTGCCTTGGCAAATTCCCCTACGTAGTCCTTCGGATCAACCGCTCTGCTTCTCTGGATATAAGAATCAAGCTCCACTAGAGCATTCCTCGTACCAAAATCGGTAACCGCACTCAGATCCAGGTAAGCAGCATCAGGGGCGTTACCGCCTGCTATCTGAGTGGTTATCTTAGTGACGATGTTCTCAGCATCTACATCCTGGAACTTTATCTTGATATTGGGATGCAATTTTTGGAACTCATCCGCGTAAGGTTTGAGACCAGCACTCACCCAAGAGGCAAAAGTTATGGTTACAGGCTGGCTGGGATCAGGTATCGAAGGGCTGAGGATTGCAAGATCAAGCTTCTGCCCTATAGGTGTAGGTTCTGGTCCCTGAGGAGTGGGCGAAGCCATCGCACTAGTCGTCGGGCTTGCCAAGGGGGTTGGGCTTGCCGCTGGACTAGGAGATGGGCTTACAGCTGCCGAAGCAGCTGGAGTGGGAGACGACGCCGGTGATGGGCTAGGAGAAGTAGGTGCTGTTGTGGGTGTGTTTGACGTCGTAGCTCCTCCACAAGCGGCTAATACTACACCTCCAGCAGCTACAGCACTCAGCCTAAGAAAATTCCTTCTCGATAGTCTTTCATTCATTGCCACTGTCCTCCACCTCCTGCACTTGGTGCAAGTAATTAATTACTTCTTGAGCTAACCACACTTAGAACTAATAGCGCTCACCTCCTCCCACACAAATTAGAGTGACCTGCAGCTTTCCCTTACTACTAGAGAGGTTGGCAAGACCACGCGAGTTATCTGTTTGCCTTTGTCTTTAATCCTCTCTAAGAGTAGCCCTACAGCTGTGCTAGCAAGCTCCTCAATAGGCTGGGCTATAGTCGTAATAGCTGGCACCATGGCTTGAGCTATAGGGATATCATCAAATCCTATGATGGAGATATCATCAGGTACCCTGAGACCCTTTCTGCGAATAGCTCCTATAGCTCCTATGGCCATAAGATCGTTGTAGGCAAACACTGCTGTCATGTCGATACCTTTTTCAAGGAGTTCATTCATAGCCCTCCCCCCACCATCAAAACGACCATCACCACGCACAACTCCATCGTCAGGCAGATCTATACCCGCTTCCGTCAACGCCCGTCGAAAACCAGCAAT
>JBHORE010000237.1:0-13501 GCA_042408415.1 Thermobaculum sp. | reverse complement strand
CTGGCTCATGATGCCATGCCTCTATTGACCATGAGTATGTGCCATCTTGTAGGCAAACGCTAGCTTTTACACTACCTTGGGATCTTTGTTGTTGGCCTGCCCAGCTAAGTTCATGGCACTCGATCCTTATTGAGTTTGGTGCTTCGTATAGTTTGATACTATCTGGTGCGAGGGCATAAAGGTTGCGAGTAGTAAACACTTGGATCCCCCATCTGATGTTGGTGTCACCCGGAAGAGGAAGTAGGGGATCCTTAGGATTATAACTAAGATTATTTACATACATAAGCCTATTTCCTAAATCGTTTTATATAAGTAATCTTATTGTCAATTTTAGTAATACCTGAGTTCTTATAAAACGATTCATAATATGATAATCTATAATGACGAGTAGCAACAAGTAACATAAGAGATACTATAATTCAATCTCAAGATTTATTGGAATTTAGTAGGTCTTGCCTATGAGTGATCAGAACAATACATTGCAGAAGAGACCCCAAAGGATCACGATACGCGATGTAGCTAAGCTGGCTGGAGTGTCACCGGCTACAGTTTCCAAGGTTCTAAATGATGCTCCCCACGTCAGCCAAGAGTCTAGACAGAGGGTAATGAGTGCGGTTGCCAAGTTGGACTTCAGGCCCAACAGTATAGCGCGTAGCTTAAAGTCTAGACGTACTCTAACTATAGGGCTGATTACAGATGATCTAGAAGGCGTCTTCACTACCTCTATGATGAGAGGTGTTGAGGATGTTACCAGCTCCCGAGGATTTAGTGTTTTCCTTTGCAATAGCTATGGAAATGCTGATAAAGAAAGGGCCCATCTGCAGCTTCTGCTTGACAAGCAGGTAGATGGAGTCATATTGCTCAGCGGTTATAAGGTCAGGGAAAGGGGTGCTCCTGCACTCGATCTTGGGTCGATCCCTGTTGTGTACCTCTACCAGTATACTCGCGATATCAATGTCCCTTGCATTGTTCCTGATGACTTTGGTGGAGCGGAGATAGGCACGAACCACCTTATATCTCTGGGTCGAAAGCGTATAGGCTTAATAAATGGCCCATACCATTATGAAGCTACGCATCACAGGCTAGAGGGTTATAAGTCTGCTCTTGAAAATGCGGGCATTAGCTACGATCCCAGCTTAGTACGTTCAGGTAAATGGTATGAAGATGCTGGCTACACAATGGCTAAAGACTTGATGAGCATGAATAATCCGCCTGATGCCTTGTTCTGCTGTAGTGATAGCTTGGCTGCAGGAGCTATAAGAGCTCTGTGTGAACTAGATATCAGAGTACCTGATGACATCCCAGTGGTAGGGTTCGATAACAGACCTTTCGCTGCGCATCACGTGCCACCCCTAACTACTGTAGCTCTACCGCTATACGAGATGGGCCGCATGGCTGGAGAGATGATCGTCTCTGCGATATTGGGGCCTACACCCGAGCCTGGTATACATAAGGTACCTTGTTATCTAGTTAGGCGGGAATCATGTGGGGTTCTCAGGACTAGTTATGACCCGGTTCGAGACGAGACAGGAAGATATTCTTAACCTTCTTTATTCTAGTTGGTGTGTGTTTGTGGTTCATGTTTACATAAGCACTTAGGTCCTAAGTTGCTTTCCTCTAGGTCTTATGGCTTATAGCATGCTTAGTCACCAAATGGTGACTGCTGTTGTCAGAGGGGTAGCATAGTGTTTTTGTGAAGAGCCATAGCAGTTACGGTACAAGTTCGGGTCCTTTGTTAATATGCTCCCTATAGAATCGGAGTATTAGCTGATTGTCAAGTGATTCCATTGGTAGATAGTAGTCCCAATCTAGAGCGGCAAAGCTGGTTTGTAGTGAGGGATATGGGGTTATTAGTATCTTTTTTTCGCTAAATACCGGATCCGGGGGTATGGAGTTGTATAGATTTTCTAGTTGGGTTTGAACTTCTCTACAATTCTGTCGACAGTTATAAAGTACTACAATACCTCCGTGCTCTAAGTTGTGTACCCAGGCCTCAGTTGGCACCTGCTCTTTATAGATTCCCCAGTTAGCAGGCGAAGGCCAGTGGGGTCCAGAGGCTGGTGGGTCGTGTTTATAATTCACCTTAGTCCCCGTAGCCACGTGACTTCTACCTTCATTAGGTATCCTCTGTTCTTGGGGGATATAGCTCCCTGAGTCTTTGTTGGTGGAGGGGCTTGTTAGCACAAGGAAAGCAACAATCGATATAGCAAATACTATCGCGCCGATTACTATACCTAAAATCAATGCGTTATTATTTCTGACGTTGGGTTTTTGCCCCAATAAGCGTCTCCTAGTTCTGCTTCACTCTATGCTAATGTATGCTAGCAGTTTAGGAAGCAAATTCGTAATTACTACTCTAATGCCAAATAGGTATGCTTGCTTGTGGTAGGTAGCGTTCAGACTCGCTTTGGCAGAAAGGTATCCCTATACCTACGTATTCAAATCCTAATCCTCGTACTAGTTCCGGATCAAAGATGTTGCGCCCATCTACTATTTTGTGGGTAGCCATTAGCTTCTTCACTCTTGTTAAGTCTACGCTCCTAAACTGTTCCCAGTCAGTGATAATTGCTAATACATGGGCATTTTCTGCAACCGTATATACATCTTCGCAAAATGAGACGCGTTCAGGAAGAATGCGCCTAGCGTTCTCCATTGCAGCTGGGTCGTAGACTTTGACGTTCGCCCCCCTAGATAGTAGTTCAGGGATTATATCTAGTGCGGGTGCTTCTCTGATGTCGTCTGTATTTGCCTTAAAGGCTAGCCCCCATACACCTACCGTTTTGTCGTAGAGACCTCCTACAACTTTGTCTATCTTAGTAACGAATCTGCGCCTTGACTCTCTATTAACTTCTAGAACCGCTTTGAGGATCCTGGGGTAGCAGTCTGATATTGACGCTACGTACTCCAATGCCTGTGCATCTTTGGGGAAGCATGATCCTCCGAATCCTATACCAGCTTGCAGGAAGTGTGTACCTATGCGTTTGTCCAAGCCGATGCCAGTGGATACTTGTCTTACGTCAGCTCCTATTGCTTCGCATATCTGCGCCATCTCATTAATAAAAGAGATCTTCATAGCTAGGAAGGCGTTTGCTGCGTATTTGATCATCTCTGCAGTGCGTATGTTAGTAAGTAATATGGGGCATGTAAACGATGAATATAAGGATGCTACCGCCTCTGCTGCTTCCTGATCTTTTGATCCCAAGACTATTCTGTCAGGATTCAGCATATCTTGTAATGCACTGCCTTCACGCAGGAACTCTGGATTAGCTACCACAGCGAATTCAGCTTCTGGCTCTGCCTCCTCCGAGAGTATAGCTTCTACCATATCACCTGAGCCGGGAGGCATAGTACTTTTGTTGATTACTATTGTTTTATGTTGTACTGACAGATTTCTTCCTATTTCTCTGGCCGCATTGCGCACGAACCGCATATCAGCACCACCATGAGGTGATGGGGGCGTGTTGACACAAATGAAAACAAATTTTGAGTCAGGAATAGCGTCTTCGTACTTGGTTGTAAACCTTAGTTTGCCGTTCCTAGCCTGCTCGTTTATAAGCTCCATGAGTCCCGGCTCGTATATGGGGCATATGCCGGCGTTCAGCTTAGCTATTCTTTCTGAGTCTATATCTACTCCAACAACCTTGTTGCCTAGCTTGGAAAGGACTGCACCAGTTACTAGTCCAACATAACCACAACCAACAATAGTGATATTCGACATGGTAGCAAAACTCCTGTATTGGCTTATGGATCTTATTGTAGGCTGTTGGGGTGTAGAAACTGTTTGTGACCGTAGTAAATAGTTGAGATAAGGTCAAATTGGCTCCATCTTTCTCAGCCCTTCTAACGAAAATCTAACAACCTTTAGTTATTGTCTGTTTACAAATTGTCTTTGCTTAGCTTATCTTGTGGGTGAATATGCTATGGAAGAAGGATATCTACTGTTCGATGCTGACTGCAGGGTTGTTTGTGCTAATGATGCTGCTCTGAAGATGCTTGCTATGGATAACTCGGAGGTCGTGGGGAGGACTGTGCATGAGGTAGTCCATTCTTGGCATAGATACTCCTTTGCCTCTGAGTGCGATTTTGAGCGTAACTTGAGGCTTTTGACCGTGGTTGATCCAAGGTTTGAGATCTTCTCCACCAAGGACGGGTTGATGTATCCAGTGATATATGGGATTGAACAGTCACATGGTGATAGCCTCCCTGATGGATACATCCTTCGCTTTAGCAAGACTAAGGACAGGCGCAGGGTCGGACAGGATCTACGTTTGTTGAGCGCTATTACTCTCACTATAGCCGAAGTAGATAGTTGGGATCTGGCTTTGATGCAGGTGCTGAGGCTAATGTGCACCGCTCTTGAGTGGGATCTAGGGATCGCATGGGGTCCTCAAGGAAATAGCTTATATTTGATTTCTTCATGGTATCGAGAATCATTAGCTGAGCTCACGCCAAGCGAGGAAGAAGGCTTTTGGGAAAAGCTCGGTGAATCCAAGAACTCCCTAGCCTCTCAAGCTATTAGGGAAAGAAGAGTATTAATTGAACATAATGTTCAGCACAGATCTAGCTCTGGAGTGGGGTTTGGAGCTGAAATAGCTATACCTGTCTACTATAAGGATGAGCCTATAGTTGTTCTCCACTTTTTCAGCCTTAAACCTGAAATGACTGTACAAAGTATTGATTTGGCTTGCTTGACTGCCTCGTATTTAGGTGCTCTTCTTAGCCGTAAGAGATTTGAGGAGGCTCTCAGACAGAGCGAAAAAAGATATCGAATGATTTTTGAGTCAGCACTCGACGGCATTATCACCCTGTCGGCTGATACACGCATATTATCTTGTAATCCAGCCGTTGAGACTATATTTGGATACAAGGCTGAGGAGATAACAGGTAAGCGTTTGGAGATGCTTGTCCCGGGATTTACCGAAGAATGGCTTCCCCTATCCAATGATGAGGAGCCCGCAGCATATGATATGACACTTATGGGGAGCAGCAGGGATGGTGCAGATCTGCATCTTGAACTCAGTTTATCTAGAGTCAGCGGTCTTGATGAATCTCCTGTATTTGTGTGCATTCTAAGAGATGTAACTCGTAGGACAAAGATAGAGAAGCTTGTAAAGGTTCAGTCCTCGTTGCTGAGAAGACAGGCACAAATGCTGGATATGGCCCCTGTGGCTGTAGTAGCTACTGAGTTTGACACTGGCATTGTTATCTATTGGAATCATGGTGCTGAGAAAATGTATGGCTGGACCAAAGGGGAAGCAAAGGGCAAGCTTCTCAGTTCTCTGATAAACATCGACAGGTCCGTAGACGCCAATGTATATAACAGCTTGAAGAATGTAGGTTTTTGGGATGGGGAGTTGCACGTCAATACTCGTGATGGTAAGCACCTGACCATCTTGAGCCACAAGGCTTTGCAGCGAGATGAGGAAGGCCTACCTGCAAGTGTGCTGCATGTGGATACGGATATCACTGATCGAAAGCGTATGGAGGAGCAGCAAGAAAAGTTGTTGCTTATTGAGCAGGAGCAAACTAGAAGGCTGCGGGAGTTGGCTCAAATGAAAGCCGATTTCAGCGCTATGATTGCCCATGAGCTTAACTCTCCAATCGCAGCGATCAGAGCTGTACTAGATGTCATAGAACAAGCTAACGCTAACATGCGCCATAAGGATCTGTTGAATGTCATAAAGCGAGAGGTAGATGTACTTGCTAGCCTAGCCGGTGATGTATACAATGCTTCAGAATATGAGAAGAGCGATTTCGAGGTTTCTTTATCGCCGGTTAGCCTTAAGGAAATAGTCATGGATGCTTATGTTTATGGTCAATCTTTGTTATCTGAATATCATCCTATAGAGGTAGTTGGCGATACAGACGTGTTAGTTCTTGCTGATCGAGAAAGAATAGGACAGGTAATGAGGAATTTGCTTAGCAACGCCGCTAAGTATTCTCAGAGAAATAGCCCTATATTGATTAGAGCTAATGTGTCAGAAAACAAGGTCAAATTGGAAGTTGTAGATCATGGCCCTGGTATACATCCTGACGATATGGATAAGATTTTTCGTAAGTTCGGACGTGGTAGGGATCTTCTGGGTAGAAAATTGCCGGGACTTGGTCTAGGACTCTATGTTTCTAGGCGTATAATCCAGCTGCATGGTTCAGATCTGGAAGTCTCTTCTCAACTTGGCAAGGGTTCTGTTTTTTCTTTCTACCTGGAGCGGGTGGTAACATGATCAAGCTTTTGCTTGTAGATGATCATACAGCATTTAGAGAGGCTTTAGCTCTAATCTGCAGTATAGAGGAAGATATTAGCGTCATTTCCCAGGCCGGTAGCATAGCCGAGGCCAGGAAATATCTACAGAGTGTCAACTTAGTACTACTGGATCTGGGGTTACCAGATGGTAATGGCGTAGATTTTGTGAGGGAGATAAAGTCATCGAATCCTGCTTGCCATGTATTAGTGTTGACCGGCAGTATGAACAAGCTAGATTTGGCTAGGGCTATAGATGCTGGTGCTGACGGTGTAATGCTAAAGCTATCCAGAGTACAAGACATAATTCAGGCTATTAGATGCATATCAGCTGGTGGTTCAATTCATAGTCCCCAGGAAATAGCTGAGCTTTTACTTCTAGCTGGTAGAGCCAGAATAGAGGATGCAAATGCCAGAGATAAGATAGGACAACTTACTGACAGGGAGAGGGAGATATTACAGGCAATAGCAGAGGGTCTAAGCGATAAGGAGATAGCCGCAAGATTCAACATAACCGTGGATACGGCTCACAAACATGCCAATAACATATTACGTAAGCTAGATACTAATTCTAGACTACAAGCTGTACTGTTCGCACTCAGACATGGAGCTATAAGCTTGTAAATATTGCTTTACACCGTCCGCATAAAAATCTCGTAAAAAATTAAACCTACACAGAGGTTAAACCAAAGCATCTACTTCAATAATACTCAATCATACTAATCTTTATTTATTCTAACTTACAAAGGTAAGACATGACGTGTTTTCACAGGTGATATTATGGAAACCGTTGAGAAGCCCGTCGTAGTGGTTGCTAATAGTCCTAGAGTTTACAGGGAAGCTATATCGGGTGCGATATACAGGCTTAGACCTAAGCTTGAAGTTGTCTGCATTGAACCTGAGAATTTACCAAATCGGTGCCGTGATTTGGGGAAGAAGATTCTAGTGATATCTGACCTACCGCTAGAGAGTTTTAAGTGTACAGATGTACCCACCGTTTGGATAACCCTTTACTATAAAGGTAAGAACTCTATTTTTTACCTCAATGGTAAGGTTCAATCCTACTACGAGGATATAACCTTAGGCGACTTTCTGGAGATCCTCGACAATATTATCTACAGGATAGAGTCTCCTTAAACCGAAAATTCACAATTTTAGTTACTTGAAAATTACCTTTTTAGGTGATGAAGTTTGTAGCCCCTTGCAGTATGCTCATTGTTGCAACAGGAACGATGCTAATAGAAAGGGGCTTCAGATGAGTAATGCTCTAATCGGTTCGAACTACAGTAGTTCTAAGTCCTTCAATCACCTGCAGAATAAGGACTTACAAGCCATGGCCAGGTTTTCCCACGAGTTGAAGGTTCCCCTTTCTACTATTAGTTTGATCGCAGACCTGCTTGAAGAGTCGCAAGAAAGCAACGAATGTAAGGGGCTAATTAGCCATCTAAAGAAAAGCGTCAATTGGCTCAAGACTATGGTCGAGGATATTGAGACTTGGACTGCCATTGTGGATAGAAGGTTGGTGTTGAAGATGGAGCCCGTATCTATAGTTGATTGCGTTCGTGAAGCAGTGCAGATTTTGGCTCCGATAGCTGATCAGAAGAATAAAAGGATCTTATTACTTGCGCCCAAGAAACTATCTCCAGCTTGGGCAGATAAAGTCAGGCTCAAGCATGTGATAATCAACTTACTCAACAACGCCATCAACTATTCTCTTGATGGTGATCAGATAGAAGTCGAAATTTTGGAAATAGATAACTTTGTCGAAACAAGAGTCCGAGATCACGGACCAGGTATGGATTCTTCAGAGTTGGATAGAGTATTCGAATCATTTTTCCGTGGTAGTGTTGGCAGAGAGTCTTACTCTAAGGGGCAAGGGTTGGGGCTTTCTATCGTGAAGGCGATAGTAGAGATGCATGGAGGCGTTGTGGGTGTGCAAAGCTCTAAGGGAATAGGAACCACCTTCTGGTTTCGTATCCCGCTAGCCTTGGATAAGACGCCTAAGTCCTCTAGCAGCAGACTTTTTATAAGTATATAAGAATCATGGAGGGGATAAGGTGAAGGTGTTAGTAGCTGATGATGATTTGGATATGCTTGATGTTACAGCCTATGCATTAAGAAGGGAGGGCTTCAATGTCATAGCAGCAAGTGATGGATTGCAAGCTCTACGTAGATGGCAGATGGATCACCCTGATGTAGTGGTTCTAGATGCGAATATGCCTAAGATGAACGGTTTTGAAGTCTGCAAGCGTATCAGGGAGCAGTCTAATACACCTGTGATTTTACTGACTGCGCTAAATGATGAGGACCATATAGTTCAAGGATTCCATATAGGCGCGGATGATTACGTGACTAAGCCTTTTAGTCATAGACAATTGGCTATGCGGATACGAGCTGTGGCCAAGCGCAATTCAAGTGCTTCTAGCATTGACTTTTCAGGCAAGTTAGTATCCGGGCCGCTATCCCTTGACAGGGATACACATGAGGTCCTCCTGGATGGTAGGGAAATACACTTGACTCCTACAGAATTCAAGCTGCTCTATATACTTGTTGCAAATGCTGGTAGAGTGGTACCTTCCTCTAGACTAGTTGAGTATGCTTGGGGATACGATGAGGGAGATGAGTCTCTCCTTAAAACTCATATAAGCCATATTCGCAGAAAGCTAGGCATGCCTAATGAATCGCTGGGCAACATAGTTGTTCTACCTAGAGTAGGATATAAGTTTATGGTTCCTTCTTGAATGCAACTCGGGCAATTATAGATCTGGGTTCTGTAAGATTGGGTGCAAAATGCCACAACCCCATGAAGATCTCTGTGTACTTGCTCAGGATATCAGCTCAATGCTTGAGCGAGTGGATGGACTCCAAGCTCAAGTCGAAGATGACCTAGCAAAGCTAACTAACAGGTTAGGCGTAGTTGATGGAGTTATATCTATTGCGCAGGACTCAGGCTTGTGGTCTATTCTGGAAGCAGCATTGGTAGAGCGTGCTAGTATTGTATCCAGAATCAATTACTTGCAGGAGCGCTTGGACAATCTTAGCACCAAGTATGCGATCCTTTCCAAGGTGAGTGAGCAGCTAAAGTCTAGCTTACTGGATAATCAGGATGTCCCTTCCATAGCGTCTGGTGATGATACACCGAGTGAAGTAGTTCCAATTCAAGAAGGTATGCTTAGTGATGCCCGTAACTCTATAAAACCTCTTACTACTATAATTGTGTTCTTCCTAATAGCGTCAATCTTTTTAATAATAGTTAAGAATAGGGATTATCTTTGTATCTGGAAAATAACATGCCTAGTGACAGATCACCAGCAACTACAGATAATAAACTATGTCTAGCAAAGCCTATATCATCTCCAGAAGCAGCGTTGCGGCCTTCCCATGGGCCTTATCCCTTCTAGACCTTTTCCAAAAACGCCTATAGTAGATATAACCGTAACCTCGGTGATAACTCCAACACCATTACCCCATGCCACACCTAGCAAGAATGTGTCACGTCTACTAAGACGGCTGATCTTGTTAAGTACTACGCCCTGCACTTACTTTTGCCCCAAAGGGCGCAACAAAGTTGGATACTAGGTAACTAGTAGATAGGACCAGTATGCTGGGGACTTACCATAATGACACAGCCCTCTAGGTGCCTTCCAGTCTCTACTAGGACATGCGCCCCATGGATTGGTGTATACCCAGGTACTGTATACCAATTTAAAGGCTGTAAGATTTCGTCGATTGTTATTGACGCTGTAAAGATTCCCTAATCACAAGCTGCATGATAATCGCGATGATGCTGGAGAACGTTACTATGAAGATAAATCCATCTGACCCGGGTTTGTTTGCTATGTAACCTAAGGCCCCTATTCCTGTTATAGGGAGGAGATCCAATGGCTCCACATGCGATTACATTGTGAATCTCTCCATCGATTCATGCACGTTGATGAACATGGGCTCCATTGTAAGACCTTTTAGAGTTGCCCTAATTACTGTGATGCTCTTACCGTCTTGGATGTTGTGAAGTGGTAGACGATCGTGGGTACGGTACCTGTGCATACCCTGGCATGTATATGTACAGGATGTACTCCTTTGACTGGCCCCATGATAATCTTATGCTTACAGTGCCGGTGCTATTGTCTACTATCGTGCCACTACCAGGTATCCTAGATCATGTTGTTCAAGCACTATATCAATACGCTTGGTCTTTGCTGCGTAAACTGAGGAGCTGATAATAGATAGTGAGTGATCGTTGTGATGGGTACTATAAGTAGTAGAAGCCTTATACTAGACATAATGATACCACCGTCGTGTACGACGGTGGTATCAAACAATAAACTTGCCCAGGGATCATCGGATTCCCTGGGCTAATGAGATGAGGAGTTTATAATCTTCCATATCTTCTCTGGCCAGAAAGGCATATCTATATGTCTTATACCGAAAGGCTCTAACGCATCCACTACTGCGTTTGCTACTGCTGGAGTAGAGCCTATAGTGGCTGCTTCTCCTATTCCCTTTGCTTGAAGAGGGTTATGAGGCGTAGGAGTTTCGGTCTTGTCAGTTCTAAAGCTGGGGAGTTGCGTGGCTCGCGGTACATTGTAATCCATCAAGGTTCCAGTTAGTAACTGGCCTTGAGAATCGTATACGACTGCCTCATATAACGCTTGTGATATGCCCTGAGCCAGGCCGCCATGTACCTGACCTTCTACAAGCATAGGACTTATTCGCCTTCCACAATCATCCACCGAAACGTAGTCTCGAAGGCGTATGACCCCCGTATCTTTCTCTATTTCTACTACTGCTACGTGCGCTCCGAAGGGATACACAAGCTCTGGAGGGTTGAAGAAGTCTACGGACTCCAAACCAGGTTCCATTCCTTCGGGTAGATCACCACTATAAGCTTTGGATGCTATCTCTGCAAATGTTACGCTACGACTTGGTACTCCCCTTACCTGATATTTGCCATTCAATAATTCTATGTCTTCTGGTGCTGCTTCCAGAATGTGAGCGGCTATCTTTGTTGCTTTTTCACGTATTTTATCGACAGCCCTTACCAGAGCTGACCCTCCTACCACTAAACCGCGGCTTCCCATGGTACCCATACCTTGGGGAGTCTCTCTTGTATCGCCGTGCCTTACTATTATCTTTTCATAGTCTACACCTAGTGTATCAGCAACGATTTGAGCAAATGTTGTTTCCTGTCCCTGACCATGAGGAGATATGCCTGTGAAAACCGTTACGTTTCCGCTGGGATCTACCCTTACTATGGCACTATCATATGGACCAAAACCGCACATCTCGACATAACACGAGATACCGATTCCTATTAGAATGTTGCTGTTTTGATCTCTTAGCTTTCGCTGTTCTTTCCTTAGGCTATTGTAGTCCGCCAACTCAAGAGCTTTCGTAAGAGCTTTATTATATTCTCCACTGTCATAGAGTTCTCCAGTTGCGGTTCTGTAGGGGAAAGCATGAGGTGGAATGAAATTGCGACGCCTGATCTCTACAGGATCTAGGCCTAGCTCATCTGCAATGATATCCATCATACGTTCTATATAATAGGCGGCTTCTGGTCTTCCAGCGCCTCTGTATGCTGCCACAGGGGTGGTATTCGTGTACACGCAGGTGGCTTCAATCTCAACTGCCGGTATATCATAGACTCCAGTACTCATCCTGCCCGTTAGCTCTGCTATTCCTGGAGCTACCGGGTATGCTCCCACATCTGCAAGAATATGCACTTTAAGGGCCTGTACTTTACCATCCTTGTCTACTGCTGCTTCGAGTGTAGTTATCTGTGCCCTACCGTGTGTGGTGGCCATAAGGTTCTCACTACGTGTTTCTACCCACTTGACAGGTATGTTGAGGCGACGTGCGATAGCCGCAAGAGCTACGTCTTCTGGATATATACCTATTTTGACCCCGAATCCTCCTCCTACTTCAGGAGCTATTACCCTTACTGCATTTTCGGGTAGTCGAAGTACTTTGGCTATATCACCTCTCGATAGGTGGGGTGCTTGAGTACTGGACCATACAGTTATACCGCCTACCATTGGGTCAGGAGAAGCAACTATGGCTCTACCTTCCATCGGTATGCCAGCTAGGCGCTGATTAATCATTCGCTGCTTTACTACTTTGTGGGCGTTCTTGAAGATACCTTCCACATCTCCGTTCGAGTATCGCCACACATGCTCGACGTTACTGTTGGTGTTATCGTACAGTTTTGGAGCCTCTGGACTTAGGGCAGCTTCAATATCAGCTACGGCTGGAAGCTCTTCCCAATCCACCTGTACCTTAGAAGCTGCATCTGCAGCCGCTTCCTGAGTTTCGGCAACGACTGCCGCAATTATCTCACCTACATAGCGCACCCTACCTACGGAGATGGCATAATGCGTGTGGCTAGTCTCCTGGGAGCTGTCGGGAGCCTCTCCTTCACCCGAGCTCGACATGGGCATAGGTTCGTAGTCATTTATTAGATCCTCGCCGGTAAAGACCGCCACTACCCCCGGTACGCTAATAGCCTCTGCTGTATCTATATTTCTGATTTTGGCATGTGCGTAGGGGCTTCTCACGAAAGAGACATAGCACATGCCTGGTAATCTAAGGTCCCCTACATATGTAGATTTTCCTGTTATTAGCCTTGGGTCTTCCTTCCTTCTTACTCTGGCACCTATGAGAGATGAATAAGCCATACTCAGCCTCCGGAGATTGATGTCTGCGAGAGCAAACTACAAGGATACTTGAATATCCTAATAGTAGTTTAGTTCTGAGTCAACTAGATTAGGAATCCGGGGACCTGCTTTCTCTGACTCCTAACTGATGGAATCTCTCCGAGAAGCCTCACTAGGTGTTCTAGACTAGCTAGACTGTGCGCTGATATAAAATCATCAATGAAAGGCATGGCAGCTCTTATTCCCCTTGTAAGAGGCTCATATCCGGGAGTTCCAAGTAGCGGATTCAACCATATTAGTCGGTAGCTTGATCTTTGTAGACGGGCCATTTCTCTTGAGAGAAGATCGACGTCTCCACAGTCCCATCCATCGCTGATTATTATTACAATGGCACCCTGCTGGAGCATTCTCCTTGACCAGCGGGTGTTGAAAGCATGAAGAGATTCGCCGATCCTAGTACCACCGGCCCAATCTTGAACTTCCTCTGATACCCTCTTCAATACCTTGTCGACATCTTTGCTCTGCATGAGCCTTGTTATTCGGGTGAGCTTCGTCCCGAATACGAAGGTTTCAATCGCTGCATTGTCCTGACGAAGCGTATACA
>JBHORE010000236.1:0-5537 GCA_042408415.1 Thermobaculum sp. | reverse complement strand
GGGAAGTTGAGGGAGATATATCTGCTGTTCCTATGATTGCTAGATACATAGATGCAGGTAGTCTTGAAGCTTTGTACACAAGAATTACAGACATCAACAAGGATCTACTAGAAGTAATTGAAGCTCACAGGGTACACAGTGCTTTGTATTACGCTCACCCTTTAGAGCCTGATAGAAGCTTGGTAAGGATACTTCTCATAATAAGAGGAATCATAACCGCCTTGCGCTTCGGTTTGTATGACCATTCTAGGAAGGCTGGGAAACTTTGGAATGATCCGAGAATATTGGTACTTGAAGATTCATTTACATATGCATTAGCTATGTTTGCTGGGTCCGTGTATGTGGCTTCTAGGCAGTCAGATTACTCTGAAGGAGAGGTGAAAGAGTATCTGAGAAAGGATTATAGATCATTGAGACGCAGATTATATGAGATCGGCCTTGTACCTTCTGTAGATGATGGTGCAGAGGAAGAATATGTTCGATTCAGACTAAGTGTAGATCCATATATAAATGCGTACAGAGAACATTCCGGATACACTACGAGCGAAGTGGAGAGTAAATTAGAGTTAGCTGCTCACCCATTGAAGAAATAGTTTTGGGAGGAGCGGTTAGCTCCTCCCAAAACGGGGTCTCATCTAACACTCGGAGTAACCACAAGTGTAACACTTCTTACAACCTTCTTGTGCTATGAGGCTATTGCAACCACAGCTGGGACATAGATTACCCGTCAATTGATAAGTCTTCTCGAGTAACTTTTGAGCTATGCTCTCTGGGGTTTCCTCTACATGATTACCATTTTGGGCTACGACTGCTACTAGCTCTTTGCTCTCGACATTAGTATGCCCATTTCCATTTCCGTTGCTTAGGGCTATACCTTCAGATTGTAGGTGCTTGAGTAATGCCTGCCCGACCGCGTCAGGTAGGCTCTTGACCTGGCCTGGACCAAAACCTACAGATCTAGAGCCTCCTATGCCCCTCAGCTGATCAGCTATCTCGGCGGCGCGCTCGTTAGGGGACATTGGCGACGGCATCTGCAGCGCAAAGGATATCAGTCTGCCCATGGCCTCGGCCATCGCCGCTATGTCCGACCCCGCCTTGCCCAGGTTGATGAACACCTCCAGCAGCCCCTCGTCGTCCGAGTTGAGGGTGATGTTCACCTTCCCCTCGGGAGCGCGTATCTGCCTGGTGTAGCCCGAGACGACGTCGGGCCTCTTCTTGAGTGTGGATCTATGTACTTCTGGATGCGATGCTTTGGGGGCTTCCTGAGACTTCTCCCCTTTCTCCTTGGGCTTGGTGTCCACGGCCTCCAGCACTGCATCTCGAGATCCCTGCCTGTAGTAGGTTATGCCCTTGCACCCTGTGTCGTAGGCCAGCATGTAGAGCCTCTCCACGTCCTCCACGGTGTTGGTCTCGGGGCCGTTGACCGTCTTGGAGATGGAGGAGTCCGTGTACTTTTGCACCAGCGCCTGGATGCGGATGTGCTCCTCCGGGGTGAGGTCGGCCGAAGAGACGAAGTAGTCGGGCAGAGGCTCTCCAGGATGAGCGTCCATCCACTGCTGAGCCAGGGGATGGTACAGCAGGTGCTCTCCCAGCCGGTCGCGCCTCTTAGTGACGAACGCGAACACGGGCTCTATCCCAGAGTTGACGCCCGCCAGGGACGAGGTCGTGCCGGTTGGAGCTTGTGTTAGGAGCACGGCGTTGCGGATGCCCTGCCTGCGGATCTTCTCCTGTATCTCCTCCGGCAGCTCGCGGATGAACTCTCCTTGCATATACTTGTCGCGATCGAACTTGGGGAACGGCCCCTTCTCGGCCGCCAGGTCCGCGGAGGCATCGTAGGCTGCGTCCCGGATCGTGCGGTAGATGCGCTCCACCAAGGGCTCCGCCTCGGGCGAGCCGTACTTAACTCCCAACTTGATCAGTACGTCCGCCAGGCCCATAGTGCCCAGGCCCGTGCGCCTGGCCCCGTACTTTTGGGCCTCCTCATTCTCTGGGAAGGGGTACACCGTGGCGTCTATGACGTTATCCAGGAACCTGATGGCTACCCTAGCGGTGTCCGCCAGATCCTCAAAGTCAAAGTAGGTGTCTCCATCTATGTGCTTGACAAAGGCCAGGAGGTTGAGGGCTCCCAGGTTGCAGACGCCCCAGGGAGGCAGCCCCTGCTCGCCACACGGGTTGACGCAGCGGATGTTCTCGAAGTACCAGGTGTTGGAGCGCTTGTTGTAGCGATCTATGAACACCAAGCCAGGCTCCGCGTACGCCCAGGCCGATTCCGCGATCTTCCTCCATAGATCCCGCGCCCTTATGGTCTTCCAGACCTTGCCCTGCCACTTGAGATCCCAAGGCAGATCTTTCTTGACGGCCTCCATGAAGGCGTCGGATACTGCCACCGAAAGGTTAGCATGGTCTATATGCCCAGGGTGCTTGCGCTTGTACTCCACGAACTCCTCGATATCGGGGTGATCGTCATCGAGCATGATCATCAGGGCGCCCCGGCGGCTGCCCCCCTGGATGATCACCTTCCCCGTCATGTCTGAGTACAGGATCGCCCAGGAACATGGCCCGCTGGAAGTACCGTTGACGGTCTTGATGTAAGCTCCGCGTGGGCGCAGGCTCGAGAGGTTTACCCCCACTCCCCCAGAGCGACGCATTATATGCGCTGCAGTGGTTATGTTCTTGAATATACCTTCCACCGAGTCCTCTGGTGAGGGAATAACGAAGCAGTTGTAATAGGTTACCTCGGCCCCGGAGCCCGCGCCAGAGAGGATCCTGCCTCCCGGCACGAACCTGAAGCCCTGCAGGATATTGTAGAACCGGAGCGTCCACTCCCGCCGCGCCTCCTCCGTGGGCTCCACGGCGGCTATGGCCTTGGCCACTCGGAGCCACATCTCCTCGGGGTAATGTTCCAGGGGAGTACCGTTAGGGTCCTTACGAGCGTACCTGTCCAGAAAGATCTTCTCGCGATAGCCCTCCAGCCGCGTGGCCCTACCGGAGTCGATCAGGGCCTGCACTTCTCGTTCAAGGTCCTCTATAGTGTTTATGCCGCTTGTATCTATGTATGTTGTCCCACTCAATTTGACCCTCCTGTTGTTCCCACCCGAGCCATCTATATACAACATATAGTAGTGACTCTATGTTTCTAATACTAATACTAGTGTATCACTGGTGAGGCTTGGTTGCAACAGGTTGGAGGGGTGTAAGCAAAAGATTTTATATGTTCATGGGTATCTGTTCTTCTGGTGGTTTCTGTGGACGCCTTACTTGTTCTACTGCCTCGATGAAGCCATTTACGTCGTGGAATCTAAGATATACGGATGCAAATCTTATATATGCCACTTCATCGAGTACCCGGAGCTTTTTCATTACAGCTTGGCCTATCTCTGAGCTGTCTACTTCCTGGCGTCCAGAGAACTGTTCTTCGATTTCATCTACTATCTGCTGCATAGTAGAGTAGGACACCGGTCTTTTGTTGCATGCTAGTCTTATTCCTGTGAGTAGCTTATTTCTATCCCATTCCTCTCGAGTGCCGTCTCGCTTTACAACTAGAGGCATGATTTGCTCTATCCTCTCGTACGTCGTGAAACGGTAGCCACAATCCTCGCACTTTCTCCTGCGTCGGATCGCGTTAGTAGTCTCTCGAGAGTCGGTTACTCTAGTCTTGGTAGATCCGCATTTAGGGCAATGCACAGGAATTCTCCACTAACAATATATTGTAGTAGAGGTTGTAACGACATACAACATAAAAGCTTCTATTGCTCTCTCAATTTTCTCTTCATCCTATGCTTAGCTATCTCTTCAGCTACTGAGGTCATGTCTGAGTCCAGTGATTTTGCCAAGCTCTTGAATAGATCTTTGCATTCTTGATCTGTGGATTGCTTTATGGCCTTTTTGTAGAAGTCAATCAGTTCCTTCTGTTTACTTAGGGTTTCCTCAAGTATTCTGTCCTCTGGACCATGATTCATAATTCGCCTTCTCCTGTTTGATCAAGTAGTCAGCTGTAATCTATCATTTATGATAGTCTAACTATGATAGGCTAACCTAGCAGTAGCTAAAAACCTTAGATCGGAAGTCGAGTGAATACTAATGCTGCAGCAGTTGGATAGGCTTGTACTACTGACTCATAACGCCGAAGAGACCAAAAACTTAGGTAGAACTCTAGCACAACTAGTGCAGCCTGGCGATGTGATACCACTATGGGGTGGTTTCGGAGTTGGGAAGACTACTTTTACCCAGGGCTTGGCAGAGGGACTTGGAGTACGCGAGGCTGTAGTTAGTCCGTCCTTTGGTCTGGTGAACATCTACCATGGTACTAGAAGGCCGGAGATAACCCTTTACCACCTAGACCTATACAGAATAGGTAGCAGGCAGGAAGCTGAAGGGTTTGGAGCTGATGAGCTCATAATGGACGAAGGCGTTGCTCTTGTAGAATGGCCTGAGGTCATAAAGGATTTGTTGCCTCCAGAGAGGTTAGATGTAAACTTTGAATGGATAGACGAAAACAACCGCAAGATAACGCTTGCTGCTAGCGGTAAAAGGTTCTTGACGCTTCTAACTGACCTGAAAGATAAACTTAGGCAGGATAAAGTTGCTGTTGATAAGGAGAGTTAGTTGGCAAAGGATCTAATACTTGCTCTAGATACTTCTGATCGTAGATGCGGGCTGGCTATTAACCGCGATGGTGAGAATTTGCTTGATTTATCTTGGGATTCCGGCAGGTCGCATACTGTTCAACTTATGCCCTGGCTAGATTACGCATTCAAACAGTTGAGGCTCTCTAAGGATAGTATATCTGCAGTTGCTGTAACTACTGGTCCTGGGTCGTTCACTGCTATGAGGGTGGGCATGGCAACTGCTAAGGGCATATGTAAAGCACTAGATGTACCCATCATAGGCGTATCCACTCTTCTCTACGCTGCATGGCCCTACAGGTACTTCTGTAAGCATATTGTGGCCTGTCTTGTGCTAGGTAGGGGGAGAGTGGCTGCTGCGCTTTATGCATCTGAAGGTGGAGGAAACCTTAGCTTAGAATGGTGCAGGAGTTTATCCTTGCAGGAGCTGGTTAGCGAATTAGATTCTCTACCTTACGCTAGGGTTCTATTGTGTGGGGATATTCCAGTTGATTTAAGGGAGAATCTAAAGGATAGTACTAAGTATTTATTACCATCCCCTGCAGAGTCTAGTAGACGTCTGGCAGTCCTTGCTGAGATTGCCTGGCAGAGATTTAGATCAGGGGCTATAGATAATCCAGCCACTTTACAAGCGGAATATCTTGATCGTAAGTAGGGTTCTACAAGTATGACGACAAAGAAAAAGCAAAGGTTGTAGAGCTATGCCCTTCAAAATCGAGCGCATGAAGGTTGAAGACATCCCTGAAGTGGCTGAAATTGATCGTATATCTTTTTCGACTCCTTGGCCTCCCAGTGCTTACAGAAGAGAGATAGAGCATCCGGATAGGAATTATTACATAGTGCTTCGCAGAGTCGGAGAAGGGCCCCTTAAGGACAGGGAGATGGCCAGGCATGGTGTACTAGCGAATATCC
>JBHORE010000232.1:0-6679 GCA_042408415.1 Thermobaculum sp. | reverse complement strand
GTCACCACCGTCTCCAGCGTCTCGTAGGACCATCCTGGCATGGGACGGCACTCGCCCCAGCCGTAGTTGCCAGCATCATCTAGCACTCGCACGAAGACGAACTTAGCTGTCTCGCCGACCTTGCCCGCCGAGCCCGAGGAGAATGTAAAGGTCCCGATGATCGGTAGCTCTACAGGATACACCTCCACCCGTGCGATGACGGGCACGCTCATCCTACCTTCCCCGCCAGGTGGTGGTAGAAGGGATCGCCCTCGACTATGGACCCTCGGGCCACGGGCTGCCGGGTAGCCGCGGATTTGTACAGGGCGCTCATGAACTCTATGATCCTCCTGGCCTCTGCCCCGCTGACTAGGGGGCGCTCCCCCCGCTCCATGCTGTCCAGCAGGGCAGAGATCTGGGCCTCATGGGAGGATGGTACATCCTCCTCGACTGGGTAGTCCAGGGGATTGGGTGCTTTCTGCTCAGGAGCAGGGGTGAAGCTCCAGCTGTCGCGGGAGTACCCGTAGAGTGCACGTACCTCGAGCGTCGCCCCCTGCAGGTCCAGCCGGAGGTAGCTCTCCTGCCTTGGGGAGAGCACGCTGTTGACGATGCTGGCCAGCGCGCCGCCCTCGAAGCGCACGATCGCCATCGAGACGTCGTCCACCTCGATCTGGCGGTCCAGCGTGTCTGCCACGGCGGTCACCTCCCGCCACTCTCCCATCAGCCAGAGCAGCAGGTCCATCAGGTGTATACCGTGGCCGACAGTGACTCCACCAAGCTCCGTGGCCCATTTGCCTCGCCAGGGGATGGAGTAATATGCCTGGTCGCGGTACCAGGTGGTGTTGCACAGCGCCACGAGCGGTCTGCCGAGCTCGCCCGAGCGTATGGCTTGCTGCACGCGCTGACCTGCGGTGCCAAATCGCCACTGGAACACCGTGCTGCAGTACCTGCCGGAGCTCTCCTCGGCCGCCGCTATACGGTCGAACTCCGCCAGCGACCCGCATAGCGGCTTCTCACAGAGCACCCAGGCGCCGGCTTCCAGGCTGCGGAGGACTAGGTCCGTGTGCGTCCAAGGCGGGGTGCAGATGTGCACCAGGTCGGGCGATTCCGCCTGCAGCATCTGCTCGATGCTGGGGTAGCGCCGTGCTATGCCGAACTCGTTGCCGAAGGCCTCCAAGCGGGAGGGGTCGGTGTCGACCAGGGCGACGACCTCCACCCTGTCCCGCAGGGCATGCAGCGCCCTCATGTGGGAGTGGGCTATGCCGCCGGTGCCAACTATAGCTGCGCGCACTGTCAACGTGATCACCTCTCAGTATTATAGGTCACGTCAATTATATATCATATATAAAAATGCAGCATAGTCCATGGGACACGTGCGCTTGGGGCTAGGGCAGCACCTGGTCCTGCGGGATCGGCGTGCGGACGCGCTCCACCGGCGTGCAGTCCTGGTACCTGATGGCCGTGTCCACCTGCTTGCCGCCGGCCGGGGCATCGTCCGGCAGCGATGGATCGCCCAGGATCTGTCGGAAAGAGCCGCCGTTGGGGGAGGCGATCTCCGACACCGGCGCTCTGTGCTGGCCGGTGGCATCCATGATGTAGGCCATGTACCTAGCCATGGACCTCTCCGCGTTGCTCTGGGGAGCGATCAGCGAGGTGCCGGTCATGTTGTGTAGGTCGAAATCTCCCCTCAGGACGACGATCGCCCACCTCGGGTCGGCCGGGTCGTAGTTGGGGCTCGGACAAACACCTATGCTCAGCAGGTCGTCCAGCACGAGATCGCGCACGAGCACCACCTCCGGCTTGGTACCGTCCGCCGCGTACCACTGGAGGGCGTAGTCAAGCGCCCGCTCAGCAAGCTCGGCGCGCACGTCATCCGCGAGCGGGGTCTCGCTGTTGGCCACCTGCTCGTAGCTCCCGCTGCTGGCTCCCTTGGCATCTCCCCTGGAGCTCCTGAGCGTGGCCACGCCCACAGCCACCGCCCCCAAGGTGAGCAGAGCTATGAGCAGCACTCCTAGGAATCTGTAATAGGTCTTCATCTGTTCTCCTCCTGCGCGTCTGCTACCTGCCCCGGATCGTCCATGAGTAGTTGGAGGTGCTGCAGGCCGTGCTGTAAGCCGAGGACACGTTCTCCTCGTACGAGTCGTAGCAGTAGCTATACCACACGCCGTCCTTGAAACGGTTGGTGTCCGTGCTGGCCCTGGGCAGCAGGCCTACGGCGGGCGAGCTCTCGATGCCCACTGCCACCCTTTCCAGCGACACCGTGCCCAGATCTTGGGACGCCAGCTCAACGCAGCCGCTCCCGCTGAAGCAGATATATCCCTTCCAGATGGAGCCGTTCAACGTCCAACCGCTGGTGTATCGGTAGCGCGTATTCTCGGACAACACGATGGACGGGTCGATCTCGCGGTTTTTCAAGCCGTTGACGTTCTCCCAGGAAGCGTAGGGATAGACCTTGGTGCAGCTCCACCTGCAGTCCTTGGTAGGACCAGTCTCTATATAGCCGTTGAAGTTCCAGTTGGTGACTCCGACTGGGGCTGCCTGCCAGCCACTGGCGAGAGGATCGGCATCGAAGCTCAACCAGGAGGACATACCGTCGTAGGTTCTGGCCTTGTGAAACGTCACGGCGAAGTTGTTGGGGGGCACGGCCGAGAGAGCGCTCTGGACATGGTCAGGAGGGGGAAGACCGAACAAGCAGCCAATGACGATCAGGTATACCAAAGATCTCTTGCTTACCCCATCTTGATTTAAATCCTAACTATAGAGCCATTCTAATTATAAATCGACTGTAAAGCCCTTTCAACAGCTCTTTAGGATTTTAGTACATCTATTTGCGGCATGTGATCGCCAAAGGCTATGGGACACCTCTTGGGCCTGGGAGGAGTGCAAACTCCTCTCCTGCTAGTCTACATGGCTACCACCGGGCGAGGTCAGTGCTCTGAGCCGGGCTACAGCTCACCAGTTCAGCTGCCTGCCGGGGATCTCCTTAGGTCCCTGGTACAAGGGACCCCTATCTTCACGCTCAGGATGAACGCGCTGCTCCTCCAAGCAACATTTGTTTACATAATATGAGTGCTCTTGCTGAGTTCGTTGATGCATGTGAGGCGTGTGGAGGGAGAGTAGCTTATGGCACGCTCTTTGCGTCCAGGTAATGCTCGCGTACTCAGCAGGAGGTAAAGCATGCGCGTTCCGGGTATCGAATTAATCAGGAGGGCGGAGAGGAAGGGTAACGAGGTCGAGGTACCGATGACTCGCCAGCTAGGGCTCGTGGACTTCTTCAAGCAGGTACTGAGGGAGGCGCAGGAGGACCATCTATCGGTGTTCGCCGGTCACCTTACCTACAGCGGGCTGTTTGCGATCTTCCCCTTCATGGTGTTCATCATCTCGCTGCTCGGGGTGTTTCAGGCCACGGAGCTGGTGAACGAGCTGCTCGACCGTGCCTCGGCAGCGATGCCCCGGGAGGCTGTGGGCCTGATAGGTGGTCCCATCAGGCAGATAGCCCAGAGCAAGGCCACTGGTGCCCTGAGCGTGAGCGCATTGGTCTCGATCCTGCTGGCGCTGTGGGGAGTCTCTGGAGCGTTCCGCTCGGTGATGGAGGCGATGAACGTGATGTACGAGGTCAAAGAGAGCAGACCCATGTGGAAGCGGTACCTGATATCCATCTTGCTCTCGCTCGGGGCGGCGATGCTGATCATCTCCGCGCTCGTGCTGGTGGTGTTCGGCGCCGACATAGCCACTGCCATAGCCAGGGCTTCTGCCGACCTGGGACCGGTATTCAGATGGACCTGGATCATCCTGCAGTGGCCTGTGCTGGTGGGCTTCGTCCTGCTCGCGTTTGCGCTGATCTACTACTTCGCGCCCGACGTCAAGCAGCGCTTCCGTTTCATTACGCCGGGCTCGGTCATGGGGGTAACGCTCTGGCTGGTGTTCTCGCTGCTCTTCTCGCTGTACGTCAACAACTTCGGCTCCTACAACAAGACTTATGGTACTCTAGCGGGCGTGATCGTGCTCATGCTCTATATGTATTATTCCGCGTACATCCTGCTGCTGGGGACGGAGATCAACCAGGTGATCGAGTCCCATGCCCCAGGTGGCAAGCAGGAAGGGGAGAAGGTGCCGGGAGATAGTGAGCATTCCGCTTCGGGGTCGCAACCTAGTGGTCGGGAGGGGGTGGCCGTGATGAGCTCCCAGCGTGGCTCGGCCCTGCCCGGCGTGGTCGCTTACCTGGTACTGCTGATGATAGGCCTGGTGGGCACTAGACTACGGCACTAGCTGCAGCCCTGTTCGTCTTTGAACATTTCCCGATGCCCTTAAGAAAGGATCCTGTAGCCTTCTCTGGGCAGCTTGCTATCGCTGGACGCGCCGGCTGGGAGTCGAGCACTCTCAGGGCTCGTCTCTTGCTATCATGGTGATCGTGATAGGTGATCTAACGAAGAGAGAGCGTATATCCGGAAAGCTCCTGTTGCTGCTGGCGGCGGCCTGCGGCATCACGGTGGGCAACCTCTACTACAGCCAGCCTCTGCTGCCGCAGATGGCCAGAGACCTCGGAGCGTCGGACGCCCGCATAGGCTGGGTGGTGTCGCTCTCGCAGCTGGGGTACGCTCTGGGCCTGCTGTTGCTCGTGCCCCTGGGGGACAGGGTGGACCGCAGCCGGCTGATATTCCTTACGGCCTCGGCCTCCGTGCCGGTGCTGCTGCTGTTTGCCCTGGCGCCCTCGGCGTCGCTGCTGCTGCCGCTCTCGCTGCTGCTGGGCTTCGTGACGGTCACTCCACAGGTCATCGTGCCCTATGCCGCGGGACTGGCGGATGCCGAGGGCAGGGGTAGGGTCATCGGGACGGTGATGAGCGGCCTCTTCGTGGGGATAGTGGTCGCGCGCGTGGCCAGCGGCTTCCTGGGGCAGCTGCTGGGTTGGCGCCTGGTGTACGTGCTCGCCGCGGTCGCCACCACAGCCCTGCTGCCGCTCCTCAGGCGCCTGCCCCGCAGCGTCTCCGGGGTGGGGCACTCCTATGGACGCCTGCTGCGCTCCCTGTGGCAGCTACTGAGGGAGGAGCCCGTGCTGCGGCAGTCGTGCTTTCTTGGGGCCACCACCTTCGCCTGCTACAGCGTCCTGTGGGCGACGCTGGCCTTCTACCTGGAGGGGCCATCGCACGGCTACGGCAGCGCCGTCACGGGACTCTTCGGGCTGACGGGGCTGTCCGGGGCGCTCACCTCGATGGTCGTGGGCAGGGTGGCCGATGCGCGGGGGCCCCTGCGGACGATCGCCGCTGGGCTGTTCCTGCTGCTCCTGGCCTACCTCTGCCTGTTGGGAGGGGCGCTGCTCCCGCTGCTGGCCCTGGGAGCTGTGCTGCTGGATGCCGGCACGCAGTCGGTGCACATCTCCAACCAGACGCGGGTGCTGGGGCTATCGGGGGAGGCGCGCAACAGGCTGAACACCGCCTACATGGTGACGTACTTCGCCGGGGGAGCGCTGGGCTCCTACTTGGGGGTGGCCGCGTGGAACGCTGCCGGCTGGCTGGGCGTGTGCCTTATCGGTCTGGGGACAGCGTGCGTGGGCGCATTAGGCTACGCAACTTTTATCTTCCACAGGAGACCTCAGGGTACATCCTCCTGAGAGATTGGTAGCTGTGTGAGCCTCTACAGTCCATCAGCACCCTTGGTGGTATGATGCTGTAGCTGGTGGCAAGATGATATACCTTAACTACACTCGGTACGGGGGTGCTGTAAGCCATACGGATAGCACTTGGTCCTCATTAGGGAAAGTAAATATATATCCAAAACCCTCTAACTCCAGCAATTGGAATCTAACAATCAATGAATACAACCAGAATGATGGGCTATGTGGTAAGTATGCCCTTGCAAGATAAAGCTCAATGTGTACTACTTTGCCAACTACAATGATTGGAACAGGAAATCCTGTGTGTCTCATGAGTTCGGACATGCTCTAGGTATCGGCGATCATGGTGAAGAGTATAACTGTGTAGCTCTGATGTATAAGGTTGTGGGGTGTTTTGTTTCCCCTCAGAGCCACGATAAGAAAGACTATTACGATAGATGGCAGTAGCGATCTGCTAGGAGGAGAACCATGGCTGGGAACAGAGCTCTCTCGCGTCGGGTGTGGGGCTGGTGTGTGCACTGCTGGTGGCCGCCTACCTCGTGTGGATCAGCATCCTTGCTACGAGGCAGATCGAGGGCAGCTGGGTCACCGATTTCAGCGATCGCAGGAAGCTGGTGGGCTACGCCGATGCCGTGTTTGAGGGACGGGTGATCGAGCGGACGGAGGAGGTGGCGGACCTCAGATGGCCGAGCACGCGCTCCCGCGTGGAGGTGCTAGAGGTAATCAAGTCCACCCACAGGCTCGACCCTTCCAAGTCGGACTCCGAGCCCTCGAGGCAGGTATCGCTGCCCAGCAGCGTCATCGTGGACCAGTACGGTGGGTACACCCGAGACCTGAACGGCAAGCTAGTGAAGGTGGTCTTCGATGGGCAGGAGCTGCTCGAGCCTGGCGGGACCTAGTGCTAGCGACCTCCTATGACGCTGACCGCGGGTGGTATCACGTCCTGCCGATGGGCGCTGTGGCGGCGGACGATGCCGCAGCTCGCGACCAGGCAGTGGATAGCTTCAGACGTGCGGCCGCCGAGCAGGTACCGTACGAGGCCGATGCAGCCAACTAGCGGTACCGAGCCCCTGGTAGCTTGTTGCCCAG
>JBHORE010000229.1:0-3432 GCA_042408415.1 Thermobaculum sp. | reverse complement strand
GATGACGGTGAAGCCCTTGGCGGCACGATCGCGTAGGTACATCTCTGCCTCCTCGCGCGTGCAGCGGTGGAAGAGTTCCCAGGCGGTATCTCCCAGGTAGAAGAAAGGAGAGCCGTCGTCTTGTACCAAAAACCTGCGGTTATCACTGACCCTGATCAACTGTATATCCTCCATTTAGATCATGTTGGGTGCCCGAACACATCCGGATAGTCCTTCACCTGCCCGCCTAAGAGTTTATTGTAACTGATCGTGAGCACTCGGTAGCCGAGGTCTTGTAGCCGGCTACGGCTCTCGCGGTCCCTCCTAGCCTGCTCCGGCTTGTCGTGATGAGGGCCGTCGATGAAGACGCATATACCTCTTAGGTCGTGCTTATAGTAGAAATCAGCCTGATTGTACACCTCCTCGGACGGCCTGTACTGTGCGTAGTCTGGCAAGTGCAGACCAAGCTCGTTTTGGTCTTCGATCACTACCAACAAAGCCTCGCGTATGGTAGTTAGCTGCCCGAAGTCGCCCTCTTGGGGATCAGATGTAGTTCTGCAGCGAAGGCGTGGTACGAGCCTTCTGGGCGTGTGCCAGCACTTGGTACTGGTCTCTAAGTGGGAAGCCTCGTCCATGACCTTGCCATCGGGACCTACCCACAGCAACTGTGATTTGTATTCCCTGTAGTTGGACTTGATCCTCAAGCCGTAAGGAGATGATTCCACCCGCTTGTTAGGGAGATCCTCATAGCTTCCATTCCAGAGCTTCTCATTGGCCAGGGCGAATGAAGCAGACGAGGAGCTGGAAGAGGGGTACGTCGCGCTGGCCAACAGGCGTATAAGCCGTTGCTGGACGTTATCGCACAAGGCTATGTGGGATTCCTGACCACACTCTCGACAGAAGGCCATCTTGATCCTGAACGCATCCTCCGTCCAAGCGGTGAGCCGATGCTGACGCACCGCTCTCCCCTCGGGGCTGGAGACGGCATCTCCACGGCCTCCCGCAGCTTTGGTGTGGTCCTGGACCGCGGACAAGAAGCTGCAGAGGATCGCCGAAGTACCCATTCCAAGCAACAAGCGGAAGCTGCGGGAGGCCACATTAGCTATGGCACGCTTGCGCTCCTGACGATAGTCCTCGCTCGTGGCCAAATTGGCAGAGGTCCCTATGAACGTGATCCGCCTGCCGCTACGCTCACACAGACAGCACAGCAGCATAGCTATGTCCGCCTCCGACCTGCCACAGTAGTGGAACTCGTCCACTACCATAAGTTGGAGGCGTGATGTAGCTTGTCGAAGCAGCAGTCTCTCTTTAGGGCGTAGCATCATGTACTCGAGCATCACGTAGTTCGTTAGCAGGATGCGAGGAGGCTGATTATGATGCGGCTACGCTCCTTGGGGTAAGCTGCAGCACGGTGTCTGGCCGTACCAACCCATCGACGAGCTTGTCATTAATGAACTGGCGTATGTGACCGTCTTGGGCCTTTAGTAGGCTGTGGGAGTATTCTTTGTGGTTATTTACGACTCTGTCCATAGCCTGTTATCCTGTCCATATGTGTTGACCGACATATTATAAGCGCAAGGCATGCAGGTGACCATAATAGATGCTGTCTCTGTGTTTTGGTAGCCCTTGTATCCCTCCTGTTGTCCCCAGCTCATGCCTGCTCAGGGCTGTCCCGTTACTTGACGGCCTTATGGGTAGTCGATATAATGGCGGCACATATTGAACATTGTTCATATAGTGTGCTTTTGTAATCCGACATATGGTGAGTAGCGAATGAGTCATGTGCTAGACCATCTAACGATACGACCCCTTAAAGAGGACGACGCCACCTCATATAGGGAGCTACGCCTGCGAGGACTGAAAGAGAGCCCGGAGGCGTTCAGCTCCTCCTATGAGGAAGAGCTGGCCATGCCGCTGGAATTCACAAAGCAACGCCTGCAAGAGCAGACCGATTCCCCTGATGGCTTCACTTTAGGGGGCTTTGATGGTGAGCTTGTGGGGGTGGTGACCGTCTTGCGAGATAGGGGTATCAAGCGTCGGCACGTAGGCTTTGTGGTAGGGGTGTATGTAGCTCCTGAGCATCGTGGCAAAGGCGTAGGCAGTGCGTTGCTGACTGAGGCTCTAAGAAGGGCAAAGTCTTTGCCAGACTTAGAACAGCTGCACCTGGGAGTAGCGGCAAACAATTATCCAGCAGTATCTCTCTATCGACGGCTGGGATTCGAGCCCTACGGTCGAGAACCACGTGCTCTCAGGATAGGTGATCAATATATCGACGAAGACCTGATGGTGCTCTATCTGCATGCAGCCGATATATAGGCTGGATTGAGATATGTGCTATGATAGCCCCTCAAGGCATGTGAGTGCTTAGTCCTCTTAGGATAATTTTCAGCTTGGCAACAAAGCCCTCTTCTAACGGACGATAGGGCCCAGCAAGCCACTCGGCCAAGTAAGGAAAGCTGTTGGTGTCGATCATCTCCGTCATCTCGTTGTAGCTATGCGGCGCGCTCTGCTCCTGCAGCACGTAGCCTGTGATGTAGCTAACTATGGTGTCAAAGCCATCGGAGGCCACTTCAGGCTGGAAGCCAGCCTTGCGTAGTATGTGCAGGAACCTTTCAGCGATGCAGAATATATTGACTCCTACCCCCAAAGACATAACCAGCAGTCGGGCTCCATCTCGTCTTGAGAGGAGTAGCCGCCGCAGCCTTAGCGCCTCGCTCGTGACCTGCTCATCCCAACTGCCTGTGGGCATGGGGTTGCTGCAGAAATCCTCGACCATCCTATCAGCCATGGCTGCTAGGAGCTGCTGCTTGCTCTCGAAGTACCAATAGATGGCGCCGGCCTGTACGCCCAACCTAGCTGCCAGCCTGCGAGCGGTCAGGTTATCTAGCCCCACCTCGTCAAGAAGCGACAGGGCGGCGTCTACGATCTCCGATCTTGTCAGTCGCGACCTGCTATGTACGCCTCTTGGACTCATACAGGCATGATAGCTTGACACCTGAACAACGGTCAAGTAAGATGGAGAAGGTTGAATTTGAACAATGTTCAATAAGGAGATCTGCGATGCATAGCTTATCCCTCGAAGCCTCGGCAAACACTTTCAGAGCCCGACGCAGGTGGGCTCCAATCATAACCCTGCTCCTGCTCTCGCCATTCTTGGCTGAGGTGGTGTTCGGTGCTACCCCCTTGAGCAATATAGTCGCTTTTGTCCCAGACATAGCTGTCTATGGCTGCGGGGCGTTGTTGATCCGCGATGTAGTGCGCCGTCTAGGCCTAGGGTGGCCATCCATCCTGCTGCTTGGGGTGGCCTACGGTGTTGTCGAGGAAGGGATAGCGCTAGGTTCGCTCTTCAATCCCAAGTTGTTTGATGCTGGAGAGCTGGGAGCTAGGGTCGCTGGTGTCAACTGGGTATGGACGGGGTGGACTCTTGGCTATCATGCGGTGTGGAGTATAGCA
>JBHORE010000228.1:0-10145 GCA_042408415.1 Thermobaculum sp. | reverse complement strand
GATGACGGTGAAGCCCTTGGCGGCACGATCGCGTAGGTACATCTCTGCCTCCTCGCGCGTGCAGCGGTGGAAGAGTTCCCAGGCGGTATCTCCCAGGTAGAAGAAAGGAGAGCCGTCGTCTTGTACCAAAAACCTGCGGTTGTCACTGACCCTGATCAACTTTATATCCTCCAGGGGTATTTATCCTCTGCCGAATACTTCTGGGTAGTCCTCTATCTGCTCGCTCATGGGGCGATCGTACCTGATGGTCACCACTGCATAGCCCAGGTCCCGCAGCTGGGCCCTTACTTGGGCGTCCTTTTGGGCCTGATCGGGCTCGTCATGATGTGGCCCATCAACGAACACGCATATCCCAGGTATCCCCTCACGGTCGTAGTAGAAGTCCGCCTGGACGTAGACGTCGCGGGAAGGCCTGTACTGCGCGTGGTCGGGCAGCCTGAGGCCATGTTTGTACAGGTAGGTAAGGAACTGCCCCTCCAGCTCGGAGTCTGCTACCTGCAGCAGCTGCCTGTACTGCTCTTCCCGGGACACGGCGCCCACGGGCTCGACCGTGCTGCCCGCGAGCGCCAGGAGGGTCTGGCGCACCTCCCTTCGGTCCAGCAGGTGGTGATACTGCTGGTTGCCGTAGCTCAGCAGACAGTCGTAGCACGCCAAGGCACAGCGCTCGACCCACTCTGGTATCTCAACTCCCGTATCGGGGTCGTAGTGGCAAATCTCCAGCGCCAGCCTGGCAACCGCTCGCAGGTCCTCCTGCGAGCTCAGCAGGCGCTCCCACACACCTGCCCCAACGTCGGAGGGGTCGTACAGCAGGATCTTGGAGTGCTCCTGCTGCCCAATGAAGCTCAGCCCTAGCTCTTCCTCCTCCAGCTCGTAGTGGATCTGTATGGCTCTGTGAAGGACCGTGCCCAGCGTGTGCATCCGGACCTCGTTCGCGTCCTCCTGTGCCGAGGGAGCCACCAGGAGGATGTCGCTGGTGCTGCGCACATACGGGTGCACGCCGGTGATCAAGTTGCCCCTCTGCTCGCTCTGGTGACCGTTGTCGTCGGGTGGCTGCCACTCACCGGAGAGGCTATCTATCCTGAAGCCCTGCTCCCTTCTCCGCGGGGTGGATCCCATATTGACTCTATAGATCTCGCCCTGCGGGATGTGCTGTAGCTCCAGGAGGGTACCGCCGTCTCTGTCCTTCACGATGAACCTTTGCGATCGTTTGTCCTCGGCGACCTGGTAGTAGGTCTCCACGTGAAAGTTTCTCCTGACCCTGTACTCTTCCGAGGAGCTTATGTGGCTTTCGGGCACCGTCCGCACAGTGGGCTGCTCCATGAAATGGTCGATGAGCTGCGAGCTGGTGCCGTCCAGGAGAGTACCGCATTGCTGGCAGACCTGCCTGGTGTCCACCTCCGTGTCGTATAGGTAGCCGCAGGCCTTGCAGACCAGGACCCTGCTGATGTACCTCTCTATACCTCCTGCTGGTACAAAGCAGTACCTCACTCTGTGCTTCTTCCCTTCGTGGTAGATAAAGGTGAGCGGCCCGAATTCCGTGATTCCCAGGCTCTTGCGCCTCTCTATAACCTGGAACTTGTCCTCGGTGCGTACAAGGGCCCGCACCGGCAGGTTGGGGAAGCTGTAGGATGGGATGAAGCCCTCGGAGGCCAGGTACCTGTAGGGGTAGAACTCGGACATGCCTTCTTCTTCGGCCTCGTTGAGCAGCAGATCGACCTCGCGACTGGCCTCCCTCTGCTGTCTCTCCAGTTTATCCCTCTCTTTCTTGCTCAACCTTGGGAAGCTCTGTTTGGTTAGAGCCTCCTGCAGCTGCCTCTGGGCTGTGCCGTACAGATCTCTCCAGCGGTCGAAAGCCCTGTCAAATGCCTGTGGAGAGTTGATAACTATGTCCCGTATCCAGTCCTCTTTGAACCATTCTGGAGGGGCATCTGGAGTATGCTCCACCATCTTCTTGGCTGTGCGCACTATCTCCTCCAGGTGGTTACGCGTGAGACGCTCTATGTCCTCCCACAGCTGTGCTTGTATGGGGTAACCCTCCTGCTCTATGTTGAGCACGTCACCTATGCTCTTGCCCAAGCCCACCTGTATCGTGCTCAGCCATATGGAGTGGATGTGGGACTCGATCAGCTTCTGGTTCGAGAGGTCGATCCTCGGGGGCAGCACCGCACCGTGGATCATCCTGTCCTTCCTGCGGAAGAAGAAGGCATCGTGCGGATTACCCTCGCTGCTGAATGTGAGGATGAGGGCTGGTTTGCCCCCTCGGCCGGCACGTCCGCTGCGCTGAGCATAGTTGGCGGGAGTGGGTGGCACGTTGCGCATATGCACCGCCGACAGATCCGCTATGTCTATGCCCAGCTCCATGGTGGGCGAGCAGTACAGGATGGGCAGCTCACCTCTTCTGAACTGGTCCTCTCTCAGGCGCCTCCGCTCCGGGTCCACCTGTCCGGTGTGTTCGCCGGCGCGAATCTTCTTCATGCTCTGGGCACGTTGCTTGTATAGGTGGGTAAAGTAGTTGCTTGTGCGCTCCTTGAGATGCTCTGTGCGCACCTTGTGCACTGATTTCTGGTTTATGGGATTGGGTGAGGGCGGAGTGCCATCGCCGGGCTCCCACAGGAGCTGGTCCAGGTTAATCATGACGCCCCAGGGCTCGCCACCCGACTTGAGGACGTAGAACAGGCTGCCGTCCAGCTGGAGGCATAGCTGTTTTATCACCCCCTCGAGCTCCTCGACCTCCAGGTGATTGCCCACCTTATTCCGTAGGTACTTGCCCACCTTCGATCGCGCGCCTAGGCTTATGGTGTCTCTGCCGTTCTCTCCGGACTTGGGCACCTGAGCGCCCGGCAGCAGGGCGATCTTGGATGTAATGTAGATATCCTCGGGGGTCAGCGCCCAGTTGTCCTTCAGGTACTCTGTGGTGTTGGTGCAGAGCTTGCTGCGCAGCCATTCGCGTTGGAGGTGGTCGGAGCGAATGACCAATCTCTGGCGCAGGTAGTCCAGGACGTGGCGCAGCACCGCCTGCCGCTCTTGGGGAGATGCTTCCTCGAAGAAAGGCAGTCCTTGCCAGGCCTGCTCCTCCCCACTGATCCCTTCGAGGTCCCTGTAGGTGATCCTGACCAGCCCGCACTGCTCCAGATTAGGCAGGGACAAGCGCCAGCCAGATCGCAGGTCGGTGAGCGCCAGGTACTGCAGTAGGTTAATCATCGCATCCCGAGCTCTTGAGTAAGCGGTCTGTGTTTGGGCCTCGCTCCTCATGAACTCCTCTGGCTGGAGGTCCAGGGCCTCGAAGATCCTTCGCCCAAGATCTGAAGCCTCCAGACGACCGTGCTGCTCCAGCGCCCTCAGTAAGGCTCCGCGCACTGTGACTAATTGGGCGAAGTCGTTGAGGTGGCCTGCCTGCAGCGAGGCATCCTGACGAACGTCGGTGAAGCTGAGGATCTTCTGGGCCTCTGGCTCCTCTCCCAAGTCAGCCATGTAGAGCACGGCGTCGCTCGTAAGGATGGTGGTGGCGGTGGACCTCCCCACCTGGCTCAGAGTGGACAGCTTGGCGAAGTCACCCTCCCTGGGGTCGAACGTCGTCATGCAGCGCAGGCACAGCACGAAGGGTCTGGGGATGAACCAGCAGGCCATGGCGTCATCGAGCCCCTCCAGCTTATACCCATTACCGTTTGGGTGAATCCATATCCGCTGAGGCTTGTATTTCCTGTAGCTGGACTTGAGTCTCGGTCCGTATGGACCATCCTCGAGCCACTCATCGGGCAGGTCCTCCTCGTGCCCGCTCCACAGCTCGTCGTTCGCTATGGCGACATAACCTTCCTCGCCGTCCTCTTCCTCCTCACTGGTGATCGGCAGTAGCCTGGGCGAGCGCTGCCTAAGCTCCAGCTCACCAGCAGCGCTCGAGGACAGCTTGGTGACCATATAGTACTCCTGGCCGCATTCCCGGCAGAAGACCATGGGGAACAGGGCTACCTGCGGATTCCTTGGGGATCTTTGCTGACCATCGAAAGTGAGGTGCTGCAGCCTGGTAGAGGGAGGCATTATGGGACCATAGAGCGTCTTACCGGATGATAAGAACTGGTGTAGGCGGAACGCGAGCACGGGATCACCCGACGGGGTCTGCGCGCTGCTGCCGGCGTCCAGCAACGCCTTGAGCTGCCTGTTGCACTGATCTTCGGGCAGCCCCGAGCTCCTACTCAGCTCTTGCAGACCATCCTGATAGCTCCTGGGCTCGCGCCGCACGAGCCAGCCTTCCTCTTCCTCCCTGATGCCGAAGGCGTGCTCCACCCAGGCGGTGAGGGGATGAGCACGCACACTGGCCTCTTCCGCTGGTGGCGTAGGTGACAGCACAGCCTCGACCAGCTCCTGCTGGGTGCGAGGTACCGAAGAGAGGGCTATGCGCTGCAGCTTCTCCTCTATCACCGCGTCCTGCCCTAGTTTGACGCCGAAGATGCGGGCTCCTATCTGGGCTATCTGTTCCCTGCGCTCGGCGCGGCTGCCGCTGGTGGTCAGTGTGGCAGAGGTGCCTATGAACGTGATGTCCCTCGCGCTCTTGGCCCTTAGCCTCCGCAGCAGCATAGCCACATCCGCTCCCTGCCTACCCCGGTAGTAGTGGAGCTCGTCCACTACTATAAACCCCAATCGAGATGTGGTCCGGTTTAGTATAGGCCTCTCCTGCGGTCGCAGCAGCATGTACTCCAGCATCACGTAGTTGGTCAGCAGGATGTGGGGAGGGTTGTTGATGATCCCGTTGCGGTCCTCCTCGCTCTCCTGTCCTGTGTATCTGGCGAAGGTCACAGGGCAATCGGGCCATCTGTTCTTGAAGCGTCTAAGGGCCTCCAACTGGCTGTTCACCAGGGCGTTCATGGGGTAGATGATCACGGCCCTCACTGAGCGTTCCTGGGGATTATGCCTGAATATGTGATCCACTATGGGGACGAGGTAGGTCATGGATTTCCCGGAACCCGTGCCGGTGCTCACCACATAAGACTCTCCTCTAGCCGCTTTGTGGATCGCTGCCTCCTGATGATGATACAACCTGAGTTGGGGACCAAAGAAGCGTGCCGTCTCCGGGGTGATGATCCCCTGCTGGGCCAACTCCTCCAGGGTGTGGGCCGGCTCGTACGAGGGGTTGAGTTGCAGGACTGCATCTGGCCATACCAAGCCCTTGTCGAGCTCCTGTTGCACGAACCGCTCGATCCACGCGTCTTGGATCTTGATCAGGCTTCTATAGTAGCGCTGGTAGTTATCGACTATCTGGTCTCTTAGCGCAAAGATGTCCATGCAACTTTCCCCAAGCTTAGAGTAGAACGATTACCTATTATAAGACTAGTGGAAGATTGTATAAATAAATATATCTGGATTGTAAGATACCACTTCTCAATTTTGGTCTTGGGTAAGCGACGAAGGCACAGCCCTTTCAAGAGCCGAGGAGCTAGCTCGAAGCCTGTGGAGACCCTGTGAATAAAGGGTATATGGCTCTGGGGCGGCCTAGGCCGCCCCAGGGTGCAGGAGTATGGGGTAGTGTGGGGTGAGTTCAGCTATAGTGGGGTCGCCAGCGATACATCAGCACTTTGGCGCGATAATCCTCCTCGACGAACACCAGGTACTCTCCGTTGCGTCGCCTGTAGGCGTTGATGGAGTTGACCATATCCCCCCACCCTATTGGTCCTGGGCCTCCCACTGTGTCGCCCGGTACCAAGTACTGGAAGAACGTGCCATCTTCTGCCTTATAGATCCACACCCTGCCCGCAGTGAACACACCGTGCATGAAAATGAAGTCGCCCTCCACGTAGGCGGACTTGATGATCACCCTCGGGTCGGCATCCTCTCTGAAGTCGTGTGGCACGTCTATGGTCCAGGTAGGGGTTCTGTTGCCTGCTAGCCAGCTATCGAATCGGGACATGACCTTGCCTATGATGCCCCAGGTCTCCTCCTGCTTGTCAGGAGTATAGCCGGCCACATACAGAGTATCGGTCTCGGGGATATAGTTGACCCATTGCACGACTTCATAAGGCGTGGGCACCTCCCATACCATGGGAGTTCCATACACTGGGTTGCCTTGATCGTCCCATCCGACGATCGGGGTTCTGGCCACCTTGTTGCTCCCGGACTCCCAGATAGCGCCCTGGGAGTCGGCGAACGTGCCCCATCCGTCCAGCTGCCTCTCATAGGTGTACGCCAGGGTGAAGAACTCGGTGTGGGGCTTCGGTCTGTACACATAGATGGGACTGTTTAGCTGAGCGTTCATGAAAAGTAGTAGCTGGTTATTCACCCTGCGCGCAAAGGCCACGTGCACGGTAACGTCCTCTGAGCTCGCGCGAGGATCGTCCGCCTGTGCTATAGGGTCCAGGGTGTAGCCCTTGAGCTTCCATTCCCTTCCCGGTGGCGCGTCCAGGTCAAGTATGTAGTGCTCCTCAGCGCCGTACACGTGTGCCCCGTCGGACCTGGGGTCGACCGCCACTAGGTCTAGGAAATGGAGCCCCATCACCTCCCACTGCAGATCGCCCTGAGTGCCGTACTTGCGTATGATCGTGCCGTCCCATAGGCCGCCGCTGAGCCCGACGTACAGGTTGCCCTGAGAGTCGGTGCCCGCTCCCGCCAGGTTGAACAGCTTGGACGGAGTGACCTCCCCCGGCCTTCCAGAAGCCAGTCCTCCCTCATCTCCAAAGGTCTGCACCAGCCTGGGCTGCGGGTAGAGCTCGTAGAACAGCACCTGCTGCCTTGGACCATTGTCGGCCACCACCAGGCGACCTACGTGGTCGATGGACAAAGCCCTAGGCCTACCCGGGTCGGGGATCTGCATGCCCAGGGGATTGCCATCATAGTTGTACCCCTGGATTTGGTCGCCTGCCAGCACCCAGATGTTGCCCTGATCGTCGATCGCCAGGTCCCTCGCTCCATCCACCTGGAAAGAGTGCAGGTGGTCTAGAGTGACCTTATCGTAGATGTCGATGGTACCGTCCTGGCGCACGACGTACAGCTCGCTCCCCTTGACGGTAGCACCCACGGCCTCTCCTATCTGATGAGTAGATAGATAGGAGAGATTCGCCCGGTCGAATGTCACCAGCTCTCCCGAGGTGTTAATGAGGTATATCTTCTGGTCGTCTATGGCCACGCTTTCCCCGGCGGTTCCCCAGCCCCAAGCTGTGTGCCCTCCCTGGCCGTTGTACTGCTGGATGAGCTTGGAGTTGACGTCGCCGTCCTTATAAACTCCACAGCATCTGCCTGCCTCATCCCAGGCCGCAGCAGTGTATACCGCACCATCGGGGGATACCTCCATCTCATCGATGTAGTCCTGGACCCATTTGTTGTCGGCCCCACTGAAGGTGTTGCCTAGCCAGGAGGTCGTGTAGTTTTCGTTGGGCGCCAGCGCCCTGCGCCTACGCCTTCCCTTGGGGTGTGATGGCCGCCCCTTGGCTAAGATCGATGTACCCGGAAGGAATCCTAGAGCCAGCCCGGTGGCGGGGATGAACCTGAGGAACTCTCTACGAGTAAAGCCTCTTGGTGCCCTCCAATTGCCTGCCATGCTCTCCTCCTTGATGTTACTGCGGCTACTCTGCGGCCGCAGACCCTCCTGTCGACTACTATTGTATTATAAATATAGCAATTATGCAATATTTGTAATACACATTATTGGAATGTGCGTACACCATACATGTATGGGATAATAGCGTGACCTGTAAACTGACCGGCTAGGAGGTAAGGCTTGGCCGCGACGGAGGTGGCGAGGAGTGACCGCCGCGGAGTAATCTTGGAGGTCGCCCGCCTGTTCTTCAAGCTGGGCTGCGTAGCGTTTGGGGGACCAGCGGCCCACATAGCGATGATGCGGGACGAGGTGGTGACGCGGCGTTGTTGGTTGACAGACCAGGAGTTCCTGGACCTGCTAGGCGCCACCAACCTCATCCCTGGTCCCAACTCCACAGAGATGGCGATCCATCTGGGGTACAGGCGAGCTGGCTGGCCCGGCCTGATAGTGGGGGGCGTGGCCTTCATACTCCCGGCGATGCTGGTAGTCCTGGCGATAGCCTGGGTCTACGTCCGCTGGGGCACTACCCCTCAGGCGGCTTGGTTGCTGTACGGCATCAAGCCGTTGATCATCGCGGTGGTGCTGCAGGCGTTATGGGGGCTCGCACGTACAGCGATCAAGAGCCCTCTGCTGGCGGTGTTGGGCGTTGCGGTGGTAGCGCTGTACCTGCTGGGGGTCAACGAGATAGCCCTTATGTTTGGCGCGGGCTTGCTTGTGATGGTGATCGAGAACTCTCGACGGTTGTGGGAGCTGCGTCGCGCGACGCTGGGGGTGATGCCCCTCGTTTGGTTGCCGGTGGTCATCTCCTCGGGTACGACCTTCAGTCTAGCGGGCTTGTTCCTGACTTTCCTCAAGATAGGTGCGGTGCTCTACGGTAGTGGCTACGTGCTGCTGGCATTCCTGCGCAACGACTTCGTGGAGCGTCTAGGGTGGCTGACCAATGCTCAGCTGCTGGACGCCGTGGCCGTGGGGCAGGTAACACCTGGCCCGGTGTTCACTACTGCCACCTTCATCGGCTATGTACTGGGCGGAGTGCCTGGGGCGTTGTTGGCCACCGTGGGTATATTCCTGCCGGGGTTCGTGTTCGTGGCCATCACCAACCCGATAATCCCTAAGCTACGGCAATCCCCTTGGATGCGTGGCCTGCTCGATGGCGTGAACGTGGCTGCCGTGGGACTGATGGCGGCCGTCGTTTTGGAGCTAGGGCGTTCGGCAGTAGTGGATCCCCTGACTGCTGCTATGGCCCTGGGCGCGGCGGTGATGTTGATCCGCTGGCGCGTAAACTCCGCCTGGCTCGTGCTGGGGGGAGGGCTCTTGGGGCTGGCGGCCCATCTGCTGGGCACTTGAGCCAGCCCACGAGATGGGTCTGGTTGACGGGTGCTAGAACCGGCCGGTGTCGACGTCCAGGATGAACTCTATCAACCCGTAGCAGTAGGTCTGCTGATCGTCGTACATTGCCATATGGCTGCCGTTGGGACAGTGCAGGTAGCGTGCCTGTGGGATCTGGGTAGCCATCCACCTCATATGCTCTGGGTCCATAGTGTCGTGCTGGGCGCCTATGACCAGCGTCGGGACCTCTATCCTTCCCAGGTCCGCCGTGCGGTCCCATCTCTCGAGCTTGCCGCTAGCTCCCAGCTCGCTCGGGCCCTGCATGGGGACGTATATCTTGGGGTTGATGTGTGCGAACGCCCGGTTGACGGGGTCGGGCCACTCCTCTAAGGGCATGCGGAGGACGTGGTACACGTAGTGGTGCTGCATCAACAGCTCCATGTACCGCGGGTTCTCGTAGTCCCCCTCCGACTCGTAGCGTTGGATCTCTGCCAGTGCCTCCTGATCCATCGCCGGCATGAGCACGTTGTGGGCGTACTCGTTGTACGCAGGGATAGAGGCCATCATGTTGGAGATGATGAGCCCTTTGATGTGCTCCTGGTAGCGCAACGCGTACTCCATAGCGAGGATGCCTCCCCAGGAGTGCCCCAAGAGATAGAAGTTGTCTCTGTCTAGCCCCAAGGTCCTCCTCACCTGCTCCACCTCCTCCACGAAGCGCTGTACTTCCCATAGGTCGGGGTCGTCCGGCTGGTCGCTGTAGAAAGATCCCAGTTGATCGTAGTAGTAGTACTCGATACCGGCGGCGGGCAGGTAGGAGTCGAAAGCTTCGAAGTACTCGTGGGTGGCACCAGGACCGCCGTGCAGCAGCAATAGGCGCATCGAGGGGGAGTTGCCGACCCGCTTAGTCCAGACCTTGAACCGGCCCTTGGGAGTGTCTATAGGGATGAGCTTGACGCCCCCGGAGAGGACGTCGTCCCTGCCTCGATAGTCCAAGTAGGGGGTTATGGGCTGGATCTCTGCCATCTGCCTAAGTCTCCTTACCGATGAAGATTGTAGGTCATGATATCATGGAATCATGGGAGTTGTAAGCTGTGTGAGGAGAGTTGATCATGGCGATAGGTGAGGAGAGAGTTCGCGTGCTTGGATGGGAAGGTTGCCTCAACGTCAGGGATCTGGGGGGTTACAGCAGCTGCTACGGCAGGGAGACCCGTTGGGGAGCCGTGATCAGAGCAGACAACCTCGCTCGTCTGACTGAAGCTGGCAGGAAGGCCCTGCTAGACTATGGAGTGCGCAC
>JBHORE010000226.1:0-22867 GCA_042408415.1 Thermobaculum sp. | reverse complement strand
CCGTAGACCACGTGCCAGGTGACGTCCCAGTAGATGCCGCAGAGCGCCGTGAATAGCGCAGCGGCAGCCACGCCCGTCAGCGCCACGGGATGCAGTCGTAGGATATCCAACCTGGTGTGTGCCTGCGCGTGAGTGGCCATCCTGGCTGGATTGTAATACTTTCCCCTCTATATGTAAATAGATACGTCCATCTGTGGGCTATAATCGTATAATCTATGGGAGGTGAACCTTGTGGCACGTATTGCGTAGGTGCACGCTTATAAGAGGCAAGGTGGAGGAAGTATTTCCGTTCTTCGCGGCGGCGGAGAACTTGGAGGCGATAACGCCCCCCTGGCTTAGTTTCGCTATAGTTACTCCCTTGCCCATCGAGATGCGTCAAGGCACGCTCATCGAGTACAGGCTGAAGCTGATGGGGATACCCATGCGCTGGTTGACTCGCATCAGCATCTGGGAGCCTCCCCACAGGTTCGTCGACGAGCAGCTGCGGGGACCCTACCACAAATGGGTCCACGAGCACCGCTTCGAACCGCTGGACGGCTACACTCTGATGATGGACACCGTGCGCTACAAGCTCCCGCTTAGTCCCTTGGGAGATCTGGCCTTCCCAATAGTGAGGTTCCAGCTCAACAAGATATTTGACTATCGCAGCGTCAAGGTCCTGGAACTCGTAGAGGGCAAACTATAATGCAAGAGAGAGCCCAAACACATGCAGATAGGATTAGGAGGGCGGAGGAGGCTCGTAGGGAGCTAGAAAAGATGGTCGCCGGTTCTCCATGGCGCCAGCGATATCACTTCATGCCGCCGGCTGGATGGATGAACGATCCTAACGGCCTCATCTACTACGGGGGGTACTACCACCTCTTCTACCAACACAATCCCTTCGGAGCACAGTGGGGGGCGATGCACTGGGGACACGCGCGCAGCAGGGACCTCCTGCACTGGGAGCACCTGCCCATCGCCTTGGCGCCGAGCGAGCCCTACGACCTGCACGAGCGGGGAGGATGCTTCTCCGGCAGTGCGGTCGAGTCCGATGGGTTGCTGTACCTCTTCTACACGGGCTGCACCTTCGAAGATGGACAGCTGCGGCAGTCACAGTGCATGGCCTACAGCGATGATGGCGTGACATTCCACAAGTACCCTGGCAACCCCATCATCCCCGGGCCACCCCCCGATGGTTCGCCGGACTTCCGTGATCCCAAGGTGTGGCGACACGACGATAGCTGGTACATGGTGGTGGGATCCTGCAAGGACGGGCGTGGAAAGGCTCTGCTCTACAGGTCCGAGGACCTGAGAAGATGGCGCTACGTGGGGGTGATGGCGGAGAGTGATGGCAGTCTGGGTACTATGTGGGAGTGCCCTGACGTCTTTCCTCTGGAGGATAGATGGGTGCTGATGTTCTCTCCAATGGGTATGGGGGAGACTCGTGGTCTATACCTAGTGGGAGATATCGACTATGAGCTAGGTAAGTTCATCCCTGATAGGATGGGGGAGATAGACTGCGGCTTTGACTTCTACGCTCCCCAGTCGTTAGCTGCTCCTGATGGCAGGCGTGTGCTGCTGGGCTGGGCCAACTCCTGGCCCTGGATGCCCTGGTTCTCCACGTTCGGCCCCACCGTCGAGAGCGGCTGGTGTGGGGCGCTTGCACTGCCCAGGGAGGTGCAGCTGAGGGCAGATAGTACCCTGCGCTTCCCACCCCTGTCCGAGCTGTCAAGTCTTCGCCGGGAGCGCTTGTTCCACGGCAGTGCGCTGTTGGACCATGGGCGGTCCCTTGATCTGCCTCCAAGCGACGACGGCTGCATGGAGTTGGAGCTTGAGGTGGATTGGCCAGACGGATGGGGAGAGCTGGAGATCGCCCTGCGAGCCTCACCGGATGGGGTCCACCGCACGGTGCTGCTGTGCGGTGCGGACGGAGCCGTGACGCTGGACCGGAACCATGCTGATGGCTACCTACGAGGCAGCAGGTGCGGCTGGCGGCGCCGCAGGGGCACCCTCCAGCTCCACATATTCGTAGATGCCTCCAGCTTGGAGGTGTTCGTCGACCAGGGCGATCTGGTGCTCTCCACCAACCTGTATCCTCCGGAAGATGCCCGCCTCACGACCATTACGGCTCGGGAATCCAGGGCGGAGATTCGCAGATTAAACGCTTGGAGAATGCAACAGACATGGTGATGCCTTCCAGGGCATCACCATGTCTGTTACCCTCCAGCTAGCTCCCGGGCAGGTGTGAGGTCAAGGTCCTCCAGAAAGCTGCGAGATGGTCCTGCCAACCTCCACCAGTTTCAGGCATGCCGTTGGGGCCAAGTCCAAGAGCCTGCTGCAAGACCTCATGCAGGTGGGTATTCTCGTAGTTCCCTACAAGCCTGTCCGCGTACGGACCGTAGGCGCTTACAGGCACGTCCACAGGAGTATGACCAGTAGTGGTCCAATCTGTCTTGAAGAGGTAGCTCGACCGCGTCGCTTTGAATGGACCATCCTCGCCCGAGATGTTGCCCTTTATCTCCCTGCCGTCCTCGTCTGGATACTTGGGGTCGTCTGGTCCCTCTAGCGTAAGGCCGCAGCACTCGTGATCACCGGTGATGAGCACTAGCGTATCTCCCCTCTTCTTAGCGTAGTCCAGCGCCACGCCCACCGACCTGTCTAGCTCCTGCCCTGCCTTCATCAGCAGCTCGGAGTTATTGTTGTGCCCCATCTCATCGATAGCTTCCTGCTCCACGAAGAGGAAGAAGCCTTTGGGGTTCTGAGACAAGATCTCTATCGCTTTACGGGTCATCTCAGGCAGTGAGACGACCGGTGAGTATATCGCGCCCTCACCCTCGGGCCTCTGCTGGAACATCTCCTCGTTGGCAAAAAGGCCCAGCAGCTTGGGGCCTTTGGCGGACATTAGCTCCTGACGATTGGTGACGTAGGTGTAGCCCAGGCGCCTGGCTTCCTGAACGAGGTTGCCTCGATCTCCCTTGCTACCCTCCTCCGGATCATCCTTTGGATGATCCGGAAAAGCTCCAGGGTCGCCCTTGGGGTACCAGTAGTCTTCGCCACCGCCGAGGATCACGTCCACCTTGGAGCTTTCCAGATACTGGCGAGCGATCTCACTCTGCTCATCGCGATCCTTGACGTGTGCGCCAAACGCTGCCGGAGAGGCGTCGGTCACCTGGCTGGTCGTCACAAGCCCCACCGACTTGCCTGCTCGCTTAGCCTCCTCCAAGATCGTGGGCCAAGGTTTGCCCTGGGCGTCCACGGCTATCGCGCCGTTATAGGTCTTGCGTCCTATGGCCCAAGCTGTGGCGCCAGCTGCCGAGTCCGTCACGAAAGTTTTCGGATCCACGGAGTTGGTGCTCATCATGCCCGTGTATGGGAGCTGGTCCATCGTGAGCCTGCCGTACGGGCCGACTGTCACCAGCTGGATAGCATCGCGCTGGGCGGCTCCCATGCCATCGCCCATCAGGAAGATCACGCTGCGAGCTCTCACTGGCGAGCGATTCCCCGCACCCCTAACGATAGCAAGCGGCACGCTCATCACCAACGCGATCGCGAGCAGGAGATATATAACCTTGGACCTCAACGTCATATTACGACTCCTTTCTGCTTATACCCAACTATGAGCCTTATCTCACCTGCATATGTTACCCTAGGGGTTTAACAGGGACTTTAGGGCTACATTAAGTCTGGATTTACATACCGCAGGCCACGGTAGGGACCATGGAGGTTTGGACTGTGGCTAGATCTGCTCGGCTTGTGGTGATATAAGGCTGGCAGTAAAGGAGCAATGTACAACCTTTGGTGTAGGATTACCACACGACTTACGATCTTTGAGCACATCAGGATCTTCCAGCTAGGGGGCTGCGAGCCGCCTATCCGATGTCCGCTAGCTAGCGGTAGTCACGGCGGTTGCAGTGGATCGCGAGATAACCCTCCGGAGGTACAATAGCCCGGACACTCCCGAGATAAGCGATCCCACCAGTATGCCCACCTTGGCGTCGTCCAGCAGCCTCTGGTCGTCTCCGAATGCCAGTGTGGCTATGAAGAGGCTCATCGTGAAGCCTATGCCCCCCAGCCAGCCAGCACCGTATACCATCTTCCAGCTGGTATCTTCCGGGAGGTCTGCCAACCCAAGATGGGCGCTTGCCCAGCTTGCGGTGAATATCCCTATCTGCTTGCCCAATACCAGGCCGGCTATCACACCTAGAGTCACAGGGCTAAAGAGGTCGATCTGGCCTCCGAGGTGCACCCCCGCGTTGGCCAACGCGAACACGGGCATGATCGCGAACGCTACCCAAGGATGCAGCATGTGGTCCAGCCGCTGCATTGGGGTCTGGGCACTCTCGGCCAATGCCTGGATCTCACGGATCGCGGCCTGTTGACCGGCGTTGGTCAGGATGCTCTCGCCCTCCTCGCCAGCGGCATCGAATTCCTCGAGCAGCTCCTGCGCGCGATCCAGGAACTCCTTAGTGTCCACCCGCGTCCTCGCGGGGATCGTCAGCGCCACGAGTACTCCTGAGATGGAGGCGTGTACCCCCGACTGCAGGAAGGCCACCCACATGGCCAGCCCCAACAGCGCATAGGGTATGGGATGGCGCACATGCAGGGCGTTGCACGCCACGAGCATCAGGAACACTACACCGGCAAATAGCAGGGCGCGCAGGGATGTGTCCTCTGTGTAGAAAAGGGCGATCACTAGCACCGCCCCGATATCGTCGACTATGGCCAGCGCCGTCAGGAACACCTTCAGCGCGTTGGGGATGCGGCTGCCCAGCAGGGAGAGCACGCCCAGCGCGAACGCGATGTCCGTGGCCATGGGGATGCCCCAACCATGCGAGCCATCACCGCCCCAGTTGAAGAAGGTGTAGATCGCCGCTGGCACGAGCATACCGCCGACGGCAGCGGCGATGGGGAGCGAGGCCTGCCGTAAGCTGGAAAGCTCGCCCACCAGCAGCTCGCGCTTGATCTCCAGCCCCACGACGAAGAAGAAGAGCGCCATCAGCCCGTCGTTGATCCAGTGCAGCAGGTCGAGCGATAGCTGATAGCCTCCCACCCCCACCACCAGCTTGGTGTGCCAGAGGGCGTCGTAGGTGTGTCCCCAGGGGGAGTTGGCCCACAGCAGCGCGGTCACGGTACAGGCGATCAACAGGATACCGCTCGAGCTCTGGGCTCCCATGAAGGCCAGCAGAGGGTACAGTAGTTTCCGTATGGGTTGTTCTCGCTGCACGAAGCCTTCCGAGGCTGCCTGTCCCATCCCTTCTCCTAGGGTTGCGGTCGCTCTACGATCTCTTTCCGATAAAGCCAGCATATAGGATGGCGGTAGTCGGTGTCAAATTTGCCTTCGAGGGGCGTTTCGTAGTACAACAGAGGGCAGATTAATTCCTTAACAGGAGAAAGCTATGCCAGGGATAGGCCATAAGGTGTGGGCAGTGCCAGACGGGTACATACCTGCCTGGAGCCATGGTCCCGAGCCCGACATGGTGAGCCACGAGGCGGTGTGCGTTCTCAATACTGGCGATGAGGACGCGCACCTCGAGCTCACGGTCTACTTCTCAGACCGTGAGCCGATCGGTCCTTACCGGATCGTGGTGCCCGCAAGGCGCACTATTCACCTCCGCCTTAACGATCTGCAAGAGCCCGAGCCCATACCTGTGGGCAAGGAGTACGCACTGGTAGTGCGCTCGGACGTCCCGGTGGTGGTACAGCACTCGCGGCTGGACACCAGGCAGGCCGAGAACACACTCATGACCACTATGGCTTTCCCGGTACCTGAGTAGTCCTCATGCGCAGGCTGATGGGAGGGGCAAGATGAATGCAGAGCTAGCGGAGCGCCACAGGCTGGTAGTTATCGTGACGGGTGCCGCTAGGGGGATAGGTAGGAGCATCAGCGTCACCCTGGCCAGTGAGGGCTACGATCTGGTGCTGGTGGACCTGGACGAGCCTTATGAGACCTCCGAGGAGGTGGAGGAAGCAGGGGGCAGAGCGGTGTCCGTGGTGGGGGACGTGACCCTCGTGGACACAGCCGTGCGGGCGCTCAGTGCCTGCTTGGAAGGCTTTGGCAGGGTGGACGGGCTAGTGAACAACGCGGGTATCAGCTGCATCCGGCGTGCCGAGGATACGTCGTTGGAGGATTGGGAGCGCGTCCTCGCGGTGAACCTCACGGGGCCCTTCCTGATGTGCCGCGAGGTTGGTAGGGAGATGCTGCGGCGGGGCGATGGCAGCATAGTGAACGTAGCCTCCGTCGCCGGCATCCTTGGCATATCGGAGCGCGTGGCTTACAACGCCAGCAAGCATGGACTGGTGGGGCTGACCCGCACGCTCGCGGCCGAATGGGGAGGTCGTGGGGTGAGGGTGAACGCCGTCTGCCCCGGATGGGTGAAGACCGGCATGGACGAGCGGGATCAGCTCACCGCGGGCTATACGGACGCAGATATCGAGAGCCGCGTGCCCATGGGGAGATTTGCCCGGCCAGAGGACGTGGCGCAGGCGGTGACTTTCCTGCTGGATCCCAAGCGCAGCGGCTTCATTAATGGAGCCTGCCTGCCGGTTGACGGAGGCTGGCACAGCGACGGCAGCTGGGACAACCTCCGTTTAAGATCTCGCCGACCTTAGGACTACACCGATACCCCGAGGGGCCCACGTGCTATCTGGAAGCTTAGCACGCCCAGCCTGCGAACCAGGGGAGTATAACCTCCCGAGGCTGTCCGAGATAGAACCTCTACGAGTTGATTCGACCACTCGGCAGAGTCTCCCTCGAGCACTACGTCTACATCCCGCCGCAGCTGGTGGGCGTTGCTGGCCTGCAGGACGGGCACCAGGGGGTGCCCGGCGACGCTCCTGCTGCTAGGACACGCCAGGATCAAGCTGGCGCTGCATGCCGCCATGCCCGCTAGAGTCTCGGCCCAGTCGCGCGAGAGCGCCTCCATCACGTACACGCCGGGAGTGTCAGGCTTATGCCCGAACCCTAGCGTGGGCTCTCGGGAGAACTCCCATGACAGAGGAGATGTGTGAGGTATGACTATCCTACCACCGTCTTCTGCCAGCGCGGCCGCCAATTGGGAGAGCGTGAGCAGCGTCTGTGGGTCCCCAGCTTCTGTCCAGAAGCCCACGCACAGCTCCGCGAGGCTGCCCTCCTCCCTCTCGATCGGCTGACAGCCCTCGAGCTGTTGGCGAAACCAGAGCTCTATCTTGTCGAGCACCCGCCGCATACCGCCGTCCAGCTGCACGCTCGCCCAGCCGTAGGTGTCGGGGTCTATGCCCAGGCGCTCGAGCTGCAGCCTCATGTAGCCGTTGTGCGTCTTCTCACAGCCATGCTCCAGGAGCAGGGCCATCGACGTCGCCGGATGCAGTAGGTGGTTGATCATCAGCTGGGTGTAGAGCTCCTGAGAGTGGCCGGAGGAGACTCCGCAGCCTTCGGTGTGGGGGAGCGATACGAAGCGTGATATGACCTTCGGCCTAGAGTGCTGGGCGTTCAGCCGCTCGGCTCCAAGCCTGGCCACTTGGCTGGCGCAAAGGCTGGTGGGTAGCACCAAGCCCACCCTCTCGATGGTGGCTCCCCTCGGCCCCCTGTACAGCCGTGCAGTCAGATCCAGTCGGACGCTAGGCATTGATCTAGGAACTACTGGAATGTTCGGGAGCTGTTTGATGACCTGCCCAGGATCGACTATCTGTGTCTGGCGCCAGTTCCGCCATATGGAGACTTGGGAGTGTCCGGCGCGCTCGCCCTTGGTGCGCTCCCCTGACGCCGCTCGCAGGAGCAGCGCAAACGCCTCGAGTGCGAGGTCGTGCATCCCCTCTCCGTCGAGATACCTGCCTGCGTTGAAGTCCATCTCCTCCGAAAGCAGGTTGTAGCGGCCAGTAGTAGTCACGACCTTGATCGTAGGCACGAATGGGAAGTTGGTCACCGAGCCATTGCCTGTAGTGAAGGCGATCATATTGCAGCCGGCGGCTACCTGTCCGGCCACGCTCTCCAGGTCGTTGCCGGGGCTGTCCATGAAGTAGTAACCTGGCATAGTCATTCGCTCGGCGTAGTCTATGACGTAGTCCAGCTGCTGCTCGGCCGGCTTCTTCATCGCCGCCCCCAGCGACTTCAGTGTGATGTTGTAAAGCCCTCTCAAAACGTTCCCGCCTGAAGGGTTGCTCTCGGGCGTGTGGCCGTGCCAGGCGAGAAGCTGCTTGAACCTGTCGATCGCCTCCAGGAAGCGCTCAGCAGTCTCCCTGCTGCGCACGCGCTGGAGGATGTGTGCCTCGGCGCCCATAAGCTCGTCGGTCTCCGCCAAGTTGGCGCTGCCACCCCAGGCCACCAGCTCGCGGGCGACCAGCCCCACCAACGGGTTGGCCGAGATGCCCGAGAAGGCGTCCGATCCTCCGCACTGCAGCCCCAGGCGGAGGTGCTCCAGGGATGCCCTCACCCTCTCGCTCCGCCAAGCGCCGCTCTCCAGGATCCTCCTCACCTCTCCTTCTGCGAGCCGCATCTTCTCCTCGCGGTCGGCGCCCACGGTCAGCCATACGTGTGGGACGTAAGCCAGGGGGTAGCCGTGTGTCTCCATGTAGTGTCGTAGCAGCGTGTTATCCACTGGTCCCAGACCATCGTCCACGCACAGCACAGCCCCAACGTTGGGGTGCACGATGAAGCCGGCGAGCGTGCGCAGCAGCAGCTCGAGGTTATTGGGGGGCACGTCCTCACCGCCCTCGGTATGAGCCACTGCCACCACCCCGTCCAGACCCTCTACGCCCTCGGCCAGGTGGTGCGTTCTCCTCTCCAGAGCCTGCACTATGCCGGCGACGCGCGAGTTGGTCGCCAGCAGCACTACATAGTTGCGCGTGCCAACGCCGCGACCCCCCTCGCGGGGGTAGCCCATGAAATCCGGCGGGACTTCCGTGCGGTACAGCCTAACCGGCGTGCCCTGCCCATCAATGATCATCTCGATCGCATCTAGTTGGAAAGGGACGATCGGCTGGTTTTCGAAGTTCGCCTGCCGTGCGACGCCCCGCACACCATGCTCCTCCAGCACTTCCAACACCCTGGGCGAGCACAAGTGCTCACCAGGCAGTATGTCCTTCGTGGCTACCCCAAACGGCCATCTCCAGGAGTGAATGCTCTGACCAGTGCGTATCGTACGGACGGCGAACCTATGTCCTTCAGGGATGAAGCTGCGGACGGTGAAGGATCTATCGTGATGTCGCACTTGCGTGCCAGGTAGCACATCCCTTACGGCGACGGCGGCCTCGTCGCTGGGTGTAGGTAGGCGGGCTATCTCGTCTAAATCTACGTAACGCATAGACCTTCCTTTGGATCGCTATTGTGCATTCGATATCAAATAGGATAGCATCTCTTGATGTACCCTCGTGGGTACAAGAAAGCACTTGTGGAGGTGGATGGTGGTCTCAACTAGGTTGCTGCTTGACACGGATATAGGGACCGACGTGGACGATTGCCTGGCACTGGCCCTTATTCTCAGGTCACCTGAGATCCAGCTTGAAGGTGTCACCTGTGTGTATGGCGATGTGGAGCTGCGAGCGCGTATGGTGCTCAAGATGCTCCAGCTTGCTGGCAGGGAGGATGTCCCTGTATGCATGGGCTCGCGTAACCCGCTGCTTGGGCTGCGCCCTGTTTACTGGGCGGGACATGAGGGCAAGGGAATGCTCGAGCCTGGAGACGAGGCCCTGACACCCTCGCAAGAGTACGCGGCGGACTTCATAGCACGGACCGTGATGGAGAATCCCGGGCAGATACATCTGCTGGCTATAGGCCCGCTTACTAACGTAGCGCTCGCCTTCCTGCGGGAGCCACGGTTGGCGGATAACCTTGCTGGCCTCACCGTCATGGCTGGCGCAATCCGTGGCAGGGGTGGCTTCGATCTGCCGTACGTCGAGCACAACGTGCGCTCGGATCCGGAGGCGGCCCATATAGTGTTCTCGTCGGGTGTCAGGGTACGCATGGTGCCGCTCGATGTGACCATGCGGGTGGCGATCCGTCGCCACGGGGTGGACCGCATCAGGCAGGGAGGCACACCTTTTCATGAGCTCGTCGCCCGCCAGGTGGAACTTTATCCCCATTTCGCCGAGCACGGCTTTACCTACCTGCACGATCCCCTCGCAGCGGCATCGATCGTGCGTCCAGAGCTGCTGGCGTTCGAGTCCCTCCACATCGACGTCGAGCTTGCGGGCAGCTATACCGCTGGCGCGACGCTCGCGAGACAGGAGTCGGACGCTCTCATCAATGCCGACGTGGCGCTGGCGGTGGATGCCCCCGCCTTCGAATCCTTCCTTGTAGAGCGCTTGAGCTGCTAGGGGGCTCATCTCCTACCCTTCACGGAGCGTGATCCGCAAGGCGTACGCGTGATTGCAGGGCCTGTGGGAGGGCATCCACACCCGCAATCCCGCGTCGTCCTGCGTCCACTTCAGATCCCCCGTACTCCCCAACAGCTCCACCCTAACTATCCGCTCTGTCGGCAGCTCTTTGGGCTCCAAGGTGCTTATCACGGCCTCGCCTTCCGGCCAGCCGAGCAGGATGGCGTACAGCCTGCCGGGGCGTGTGGTGAACCTGACATCTTGGGCTGTGAACGGCCGCCGTTTGGTGTCGCTGAACTGCCCCTCCACCACCTGCGTCGGGCCTTCGCCGTAGCGACGCCAGGGCCTGGTCTCGTAGATGGCCTCGCCGTTGACCTGCAGCCACCTGCCTATCTCGCGTAGTATCTCCTGCTCCCTCTCTGGGATGGTGCCGTCTGGCTTGGGTCCCACGTTTAGGAGGAGTGCCCCGTTCTTGCTGACGATATCCACCAGGTCTCCGATAATATGAGTGGGGGTCTTGTACTCCTGCTGTTGCACGTAGCCCCAAGAGTTGTTGGAGATGGAGGTGTCGGTCTGCCAAAAGAAGGGCTTAAGATCTCCTAGCTGTCCTCGCTCGATGTCCAGTACGGCGGTGCCCGGCGGGAACGCGTCATGCTTGTAGTTGATGGCTACTCCAAGCCCCCACTCCTCGCCTCGGTTGTAGTAATGGGCAGCGAACCGCTGCAGGTACTGCTTGAACGCCGGCTGCTCGATCCACCAATCGAACCAGAAGAGTTGGGGGCGGTAGCGGTCGACCAGCTCGATGCAGCGCGCCAGCCAGTCCTCAAGAAACTCTTCATTGGGCTGGGTGTCCTCGGGCTGAGCTGGGCCATAGAGGTCAGCGTAAGCGGGGTCGCGCACGTCGGAATCGAACTCGGTGCCTGGGTGGAAGAACCACCAGTGCTCCGCCCTGTGGCTGGAGAGCCCGAAAACGAGGCCGCGCTCTCGAGCGGCCTCGGCGATCTCGCCCACTACGTCCCTGCGGGGGCCCATACGTGCAGCGTGCCATCGGCTGCGCTCGGTAGCGTACATGGCGAAGCCATCGTGGTGCTCGGCCACGGGCACCACGTAGCGGGCACCAGCCTCCGAGAAGAGGGCGATCCACTCCCGGGCGTCGAAGCGCTCTCCCCCAAACATCGGGATGAAGTCCTTGTACCCAAACTCTGACTGCGGGCCGTAGGTGGTCACGTGATGTTCGAACTCGGGTGTGCCCTGCCTGTACATGTTGCGTGGGTACCACTCGTTGCCGAAGGCCGGCACGCTATAGACCCCCCAGTGGATGAATATACCGAACTTGGCATCCAGGTACCATTTAGGTACCTCCCATTGCGCCAACGACTCCCAACTTGCCTCGTACCTTTTGCCCTTTATCACCTCTCTCCTCCTAACGATGTTTGCTTCTCTAGGCTCACTTGCATCCTCTCCCTTATGACCCCTCCTGGAAGCTCCTCTGCAAGCTATAGCAGCCGCAGCCAGTAGCTGTACTCCAGCTGTCAGCAACTGCCGGCGGGATACCCTCAGGCGTTGCACGGACGCTGACTCTCCAGGTAGCGTAGTGACCGGGCGATCGATTGCTGGATGTGCACGTCGTCCCAATCCTCGGTACCATGGTACACCAGTACCCAGGGAGCTTCTGGGCAGTACCTGCAGGCCATCTCCATTAGTCGCCTGAAGTCCACGGCGCCTCCCCCACCCGGTATCTGGCTATCAGCTCTGTGCCACCATATGTCTTCTACGGTCTCTCTGGTAGCACCTATCTCCATGTCCCACATGTACACCACTCCTATCGCCTCGCCCAGCCGGATGAGCGCCTGCTCATAGAGCTCTCCCGCCACGTAGAGATGCGTGGGCGCCAGGCATATACGTGCGGCGGGGTGCTGCAGCGCGTCCAGCAGGGCTTCCATCTCATCCACCGTCTCCAGCGTATCTAGGTGGTTCTCGAACGCTAACTTCAACCCTAGATCATGAGCTAGATCCAACCATCCCTGTAGCTTCTCCTGCTGCCAGGTACCGGGCCTCTTTGGCGTTCTGCCCCCCATCACTGCGTAGCGAGCCCCTATCTCTGCTGCGAACCTGAGCTTGGCCTCCACCGGTTCGCTGTCGAATACCGATACCACGGTTGCCTTGAGCCCGTACGCCTCAAGCTCGCTCCTGACCTCTTGAGGAGTATCCTTCTCAGGATCGAAGTGGTGGGCAAAGCGCGGGACCGACCACAAGTCCACCTCCTCGATTCCAAGCTCCGCGATCAGGGACAAAACCTCTCCTCTCCGCCTCTTGCCGTACATAAGCGTGGCTACCGCGACTGGCTGCCTCGAGAGCAGATGGCTCTTGAGGCGTGTGTTAGTGCTTCTGCCTAGCTGGGGTGGAAGCTGCCTGGGGTTCGCGCTCCGGCCAGTTAGCATCGACCTCATCGCCGCGTCTATCACCCTATGGGCATCGATGGCGCTTGCGATGTCAGCTGCATGCCGCTGTTGCTCACCGCGGATCACCTTGGCCAGCTCCTCGTACAGGGCTTGCGTCATATAGGCATCCTGATCGAACGCCCTTGCTCGCACCTCCTCGATACTACCATCCAGGAACTGCGCACGAGCACTGTGACCGTGAACGAACCTAGCCCAGCCGCGTGACCCTAGGACATCGAGCTTGTACTCTAGCCAGAAGGTGCCTGCTTGCTCGGGTACATCCGGCGCATGTGCTCCCAGATGGAGCATAGCCCTGATGTTCCCAGGATAGCTTAGCTCCATGATGGTATCCTCAGGCTCCGAATGGGCCGGGCACCACTGGTTCCTATCCGGATCTAGGCTTACGGGGCCCTCGCAGAATGCCCTGACCTCGAGAGGTATTGCACCTAGCATCCAGTTGAGCATATGTATGAAGTGCGTGCCTTGTGCGGACACCCCGCCCTTGGTGGTGCCCACGAGTGTGTGCAGGGTGCCCAACCTTCCTTCCCGTATCCATCTGGCCACGGCAGCTATCTCATCTGCCCAAAGGGTCTCGTGACACACAGTTATGAAGGTGCCTGCTTGCCTTGCGGCCTGCTGGATCTCTAAAGCCTCCTGCAGGGTATTAGCCAGGGGTTTCTCTACCAGCAAGGACTTCGGAGCATGCTGCAATATCTCCCTTATGATGGCCAAGCGCAGCGTTGGTGGCGTGATGCAAGAGATATGCTCGGGCCCTTCGTGCTCGATAGCTTGGTGCAGCGACGTGTAGTACCTGGATATGCCGTATGTTTGGGCTGTACGCTGTGCCTTTTCGATATCTACATCGCATACCGCCACGAGATCGAAGTTATCGCTTTGCACCAAGGCTCTAGCATGAGCTTGACCGCGTGCACCACAACCGATGAGTAGGGATCTGACGGGTTGCAAGGCACGACCTCCTAGAATGGATTTACACCTTACTATTGACAGCGAACTTGAACCTGATTATACTCTGACTCAACCATAAATTGAATACAAAATACAAAATTCATAGAATAGGGTCCGGATTGTATGGCTACTCTAAGTGGCAAATATGAATCAAACGAGGTTGATGCCGAAAGGCGTAGGGCTGTTGAGGAGATGTTTGACTTGCTGTGGGGACGGAATGGGAAGACGTACCTCCCCACGGCCGTGGACCATGCCTATCAGATGATATGGATCAAGCTTATAGGTGGTGAGAAGCGGTACGGCGAGAGACTCTCGGATGTAGATCTTGCGGCCGAGCTGGGCCTCAGCAGGACCCCGGTTCGCCAGGCATTGCACCGCCTTGCTCAGGACGGGTTGGTTAAGTTCGATCCCCGTAGAGGGTTCTCGGTTAGGGAGTTCACTGCTCGGGATATAAGGGAGATATTTGAGGTCCGTGCCGCACTGGAAGTGCTCGCTCTGCGGCTGGGAGCGCGTAAGCTCGAGAGGCCGCAGCTCAAGTTTGAGTTGGCTCAGCTGGAGTACGTGCGTGCCCACATGGACCAAAACCCAATATATCTGTTCCTTCAGAACGACCTGCGGATGCACAACATGATCATACGGGCATCGGGCAACTCGCGGCTGATCCAGATACTGGCCACTATACGTAGCCAGCACGGGCTGTTCCAGTTCCGAGACAGCTTCTATCCAGGGAGGATCCTCAGAGCGCTGGAGGATCATGAGCGGATACTCCTCTGCTTGCTTGAGGGTGATCTCGTGCAGGCGGAGGAGCAGCTAGCCCAACACATCAGGAACTCTATGGAGGGCATTCTAGTGGATCTCTTTGGAGAAGGGGGTGATGTATGAGCCCATCGGCTTGTCCATGGTGATAGTCTCTCCTTTCACGACTATGTGCAGCAAAGCAGGAGGAAAGTGATGGCTGGAGAAGCAGGTAAGGAGTTCCTAAGGGAGCTCGAGAAAGAGATGACGGCAAGAGGCTATTCCAGAAGGGATTTCCTCAAGGTGGTGAGTGCTATGGGCGCATCGGCCTTCCTCGCGGCCTGTGGGGCCCAACGCAGGCCACAGACGGAGGAGGGCATGGCTGCGGCGGGTACTCCTGTTGCTGGCAACACGCCGACCACGGCCCCCTCAGCAGCACAGCCCACCCCTCAGGTGACGATGGAATGGCCGTCGGCAGAGGCGCTGGGATTGAAGTGGCCCAAGACCGCTGTCCCCGAACCTAAATCCAAGGTCGAGATCAGCGTGGCTCACGCTTGGGATGCTGTGTTCTGGACAAGGCAGGTGGAGTTTGACAAGCTCTTCATGCAGCGCCATCCGAACATAGTGGTCAAGGCCGAGAACACTCCCTGGGGAGACTTCCTCCAGAAGTACGTGGCTCAGGCTGCGGGCGGCACGATGCCGGATGTGATGTACGTACACTTCTCTTGGGCGCAGCAGCTCATACAGCAAGGAGCCATTATCCCGCTGGATGACTTCATAGCTCAGCAGGACGATTTCAACATAGATGATTTCACCAAGCCTTCGCTCGTGTCTTACAGGAAGGACGGTAAACTCTACTGCGTGCCCTACGATGAGGGACCAGGTATCCTCTACTACAATAAGGATATATTTGATAAGGCTAAGATAGATTACCCCTCGGACGACTGGACGCTACAGGACCTGAAAGAGGTAGCTATCAAGCTTACCCAAGGTGAGGGTCCGAAGAAGCAGTTCGGATTCGCCAATACGCCATCGCCCGGTGATGCTACGATGGCTCCCGCTTACTTATTCCCATTCGGTGCTCAGTACGTGAGCGAGCCCAATGAGGACAAGTGCCTGATAACCCAACCGGTGGCGATCGACACGATGGAGTGGTGGATGGAGCTCAGGCTCAAGTACGGAGCTACACCCAGCCCAGCTGATCTGGAGACTCTTACCTGGCCAGCAATCCAATTTGGTCGTATCGCTATGCAGCTTGATGGTTCCTGGGCCACACCGGTGATCAACGCCAACGCCAAGTTCAAGTGGGACGTGGCCAAGTGGCCGAAGGGGCCGAAGAAGCACTCTACCTTCAGTGCAGGCAGCGGCTACGCCATAACCAAGGACAGCAAGAACACCGATGCTGCCTGGATATATCTCAATGAGTACCTGTCCACGGCCGGGCAGATCTTCATGTGGGCCAGTACGGGCAGGGGTAGCCCGGCGCGCAACTCAGCCTGGCCTGCGTATCTCAGCTCCAAGTACGCCCCTCCTAGTGCCAAGATCATCCAGGAGTCATTGAACGAGTTTGCTAGCCATGCGATCCTTGATAAGCCCACTGCCGCGCAGGTCACACAGAGGGCTGGGGCCGTCTGGGATAGGGTCATCAACGGCAAGTTGAGCGTGAGAGAAGGGCTGTCCCAGGTGTGCAGGGAGATATCGCCTATCCTTGCCCGGAACCGGGAGTAGCGGAGAGTTGCGATGCAGATAGCCTTGGGACGTGGACTGACCTTTCGCAGGCATAAGAGCACGATGAGTAAGTCTGCCAGGCGTGAGGAACTGGAGTTCTACTTGTTCATATCTCCCTGGTTGATAGGTTTTCTCCTGTTTGGAGCTGGCCCCATCGTGGCTTCTGCGCTCATCAGCTTCACCGACTGGTCGCTGCTCTCATCCCCTCATTGGATAGGGATCGAGAACTACCGTCGCCTCTTACAAGACCCGCTATTCTACAAAGCGCTGGTCAACACGATCTACTTCGGTGCGGGCAGCGTGATCCTCGGGGTGATAGTCAGCTTCCTGCTGGCGCTGCTGCTTAATCAGAAGGTGTGGGGGATGCCTTTGTTCCGCACCATCTTCTACCTGCCGTCCGTTGTGGCAGGTATCGCCACAGCGCTGCTGTGGGTTAATATATTCCACCCGGACTTCGGAATGATCAACTACGTGCTTGGGCTGTTCGGCATCCAGGGACCGGGCTGGCTGCAATCGGAGGAGTGGGTGATTCCCGCCCTGATCATCATGAGCGTGTGGGGTGCCGGTAACACGATGGTGATCTACCTGGCGGGATTGCAGAACATACCAGAGCATCTCTATGAGGCTGCAGCCATCGACGGGGCCGGCGCTTGGTCCAAGTTCTGGCATGTGACCGTCCCAATGATATCACCAGTGATCTTCTTCAACCTGGTTACTGGTTTCATCGCGTCTCTGCAGGCATTCGTGCTCATCCTGGTGATGACCAATGGGGGACCAGCGGATGCCTCGCTCGTCTACGGGCTTTACATCTATCGGCAGGCATTCGAGTACTTCGATATGGGTTACGCTTCAGCGCTTGCCTGGGTGCTCTTTGTCCTAATAATTCTCATCACCGCCCTGCAGTTCAAGTTCGCTCAGCGATGGGTGTACTACGAGGGCGATATCAGGGGGTAAGCTAATATGAGGACCGAAGTTCAGGTAACTCCTTCTGGGAGGGTCATAGCCAGGAGAACGGCACTCAGCAGTGTGCGGTTGACGAGGCGTCTGCATCGCATCCTCATATATGTGCTGCTGATCCTTGGGTCGATCTTCTACGTTCTCCCGTTTATGTGGATGATCAGCACCTCCCTCAAGCCGTCGCAGGAGGTCTTCACCTTTCCACCTCAGTTCTTGCCCACCCATTTCCAGTGGCGCAACTACATCGAGGGCTGGACGGCGCTGCCTTTCAACACTTTCCTGAAGAACTCCCTGATCGTGACTTGCTCCAACGTGGTCGGCAACCTGATCTCGTGCTGCCTGGTGGCGTACGGCTTTGCACGCCTGAGGGCGCGTGGCAAGGGATTGCTCTTCCTCATGGTGCTGGCAACCCTCATGATACCGCGCGAGGTGACGATAGTGCCGACATTTATTCTCTTCAGCAAGCTGCACCTGGTGAACACCCTGTGGCCGCTGATCCTGCCGGCTTGGTTCGGCTACCCCTTCTTTATCTTCTTGCTGCGCCAGTTTTTCATGGGTATACCCTTGGATCTGGATGACGCAGCCCGTATAGACGGAGCCTCAAACCTGCGGATACTCACGCACATTATCCTGCCTTTGTCCAAGCCGGCGTTGGCCACGGTCGCCATATTTGCTTTCGTCGGTAACTGGAACAACCTGCTCGATCCGTTGATCTACCTGCGTTCGACCGAGAAGTTCACGCTGGCGATCGGGTTAAACCTCTTCCGAGGCCAGTACTTTACGCAGTATAACCAGCTCATGGCCGTATCCATACTGACCTTGCTGCCTATACTGGTCATCTTCTTTGTAGCGCAGAAGTACTTCATTCAGGGCATCACGCTCACTGGCATGGGAGGGCGCTAACAATCTTAGTCCGTGGAGGATGCACCTATGGGGAACCTGGAATTGCCCTACAGGCAGGTACACCTGGACTTTCATACATCTGCTGCGTGCGAAGATGTGGGCAGGGACTTCGATCCCGAAGAGTTCGTGCGCACCCTCAAGATGGGCCAGGTAGAGTCCATCACGATATTTGGCAAGTGTCACCACGGCTTCTCTTACTATCCCACGCAGGTGGGGACCCAGCACCCAAACTTGGGGTTCGACCTGATGGGCGAGCAGATCAGGGCATTACATGAGGCTGGCATCCGGGCTCCCATCTATGTGAGCATCATGTGGGATGATCTGGCTGGCGAGCAGCATCCCGAGTGGGTAGTGGTAGACAGGGAGGGCAGGATGGTGATGCGGCCGCCGCTGACCAACTATTCGCCGCTGGAAGGTAAGATGGGGTGGACCACCTTGGACGTCTCCTCCGGCTACGGGGACTACGTGGTATCCCAGATAACGGAGATCTGCGACAGGTATCCGGTCGATGGTTTCTTTTTCGACATATGCTTTCCTATCTCCAACTATTCACCTTGGGGGCAAGCCAAGATGCGTGCTGCAGGGGTCGACTTAGCTGATGAAGGTGAGGTCTCGAGATACGCCTGGAACAGGTTGTGCGAGTTCTTCGAGCGCGTATCCTCGTTGGTGCGTTCCAAGGCGCCAAATGCTACTATCTTCTACAACGGTACTGTGTCTCCGCACCTAGCTAAGGTACTTAGATACCAGACGCACGTGGAGATAGAGAGCCTGCCGACATCAGGGCTTTGGGGATACCTACACTATCCGGTGGCTGCAAGGCACGCTAGATCTTTGGGCACGCAGTTCCTGGGCATGACGGGTAGGTTCCACAAGGCTTGGGCTGATTTCGGAGGACTCAAGACGCGCAATCAACTAGACTATGAGTGCGGAGTTATCCTCTCTGCCGGTGGCCGTATATCCGTGGGGGATCAGCTGCATCCCAGTGGCAGGCTCGACCCTGCGGTCTACAGGCTTCTTGGCCATTCTTTCGGGAGGGTGGCTGCGCTCGAGCCTTGGCTGCGTGGCGCTAGCCCCTTGGTGGAGGTGGGGGTAGTTCTGGGCCATGACCCTGGATCTCCGATGCGCTACTCCCAGGGCGTGGAGGGGGCGGCGCAGATGCTGCTGGAGAGCGGCGTGCAGTTCGATATCGTTGATCCCTCCTGTGTGGACCTGACGAGTTATCGCCTACTTATCCTGCCTGAGGACGTGGTGGTGGATGAGCAGCTTCGACAGATGCTGCAAAGCTACATCGAGAGCGGGGGAATGCTCGTCACCGCTGCTCCCCAGCAGTTGCCCTCTCTGCCAATCAGTGCCTTGGAGCAGGCCCCTACAACCCCTTCCTACTTTAGGGTAGGCGAGGATCTAGCAAGGGGTACGGAGCTTGACACCGACTATGACTACGTTTTTTATGATACGGCCTACGTGGTCAGGTCTCAGGAAGGTGTTAGGACAAGCGGTGACCTGCGTCGGGCCTTGTTCAACAGAACTTGGGAGCACTTCACCAGCCATGCGCATGCTCCCGTGGGAAAGTCCTTGGATAGCCCGCTGGTCATTTGGGGAGACCGTGTGTTGTACTTTGCTGCGCCCTTATTTGGTGCCTACCGCCGCCATGATTACTGGGTCTACAAGGCGGTGGTGATGAACGCCCTTGCCGCCTATCTACCGAATCCCGTTTTGAAGTATCAGGGTCCTGGCTGGGTGGAAGCATCGCTTCACCAGCAGGAAGCGGCGGGCATCTCCCGGAGGATAGTGCATCTTGTGGCCTATACTCCCAGGAGGACCATGCAACCCATACCACACGTGGACCAGGGGGCTAAGGTGACCGGGATACGCTTAGGCGTGCGCAGCGATGGCGTCCATCTCCGGAGGGCTTACCTTGCGCCGGAGGGCGGTGAGCTAGAATGGCGGCAGGAGGGCGATTACGCTTGGGTTGAAGTTCCTCACGTGGGAGCCCACACGGTAGTGGTGTTGGAGTACTAGCTGCATGCCAATCCCCTCGAAGACCTAAGTGGGGACAGAGGCGCATACATGCGCCTCTGTCCCCTTACGCCGTCATCGATTAAAGTAAGGAGATGGGTCGATCGGCCTGAGCCCCGCCTCGATCTGCCCCCTGTAGGGTTCCAGGAAGGGCGGCAGCGACAGTCTCTCACCCAGGTGGTCGGGGTCCTCGTCTGCCGCAAAGCCGGGGCCATCGGTGGCTATCTCGAAAAGTACTCCCTCAGGCTCTCGGAAGTAGATGGACTTGAAGTAGAATCGGTCGATGATAGGAGTCACCCCCAACCCTTCGCTTGCCACCCTGTTGCGCCACCGACGATGCTCCTCGTCGTTGGGCGTGCGGAACGCCACGTGGTGAACCCCACCGATGCCGAGCCTGCCGCTAGGCATCTCAGGGCGTTCCTCCACGTGTACCTCGGCGCCGGGGCCTCCCGGCCCGGTCTCGTACACGTACACCTTGCGGGACGGTGCCTCCGGCAGGGTGTACTCGCCCTTCTTCCGAAAGCCCATGATATCCACCAAGGTCCTCTCGGTGGGCAGTAGGCTGTCGACCGTGAGGACCACGGAGTGCAGCCCCTTGATCGCCCGCTCCGGAGGCACCTGGCTCTCGCGCCAGGGGATCCCTCCAGGCAGCCCCCCGTCTTCGACCAGCTCCAGGTGTTGCCCCTCCGGGTCCTGGAAGGGGAGCACGCACACGCCATCCCTCTCCTCCAGCTTGCCCGGCTGGACGCCGCAGCCCCTCAGCCAACCCGACCACCACTCCAGCGTCTCGCGATCGTGCACCCTCAGGCGGATCGCCGTGATCATGCCGGTCCCGGGCACGTTGGGGCCGATGTGCGGCCAGTCGAAGAAGGTGATCTCCGTGCCGGGGCGCCCCTCCGCGTCGGCATAGAACAGGTGGTACGCCGAGACGTCGTCCTGGTTGACGGTCCTCTTGACCAGCCGCATACCGAGCACCTTGGTGTAGAACGCGACGTTCATCGAGGCGTTGCCGGTCACGGCGGTCACGTGGTGCAATCCTTCGAGCTCCATAGCTACCTCCCCTTACGACTTCGGTCACATCCTCATCAGCAAGACTCCTTCCACCGCTGCAAGCCTCCGCACGGGCTGCCCTGGGGCATCCGGGGTTGCAAGCGGCTCGTCTCGACCGTAACTTTGTTGATGCCCGGGACGTTTATCACTCGTGGGAGGTGTCTGGATGGTGGTTCGTCGCCTGTACGTGCTGGTGCTGGTGGCTTTGCTGGTGATGGGTATCGGAGATCGGGTTGCCGGCTCGTCCGCGGCGGCATCGGGATCCGCGGCGGCTCGGCGGCCCCGACCGCTCATGCGCAGCCCCGGCACCTCCCTCCAGGAGGCCGAGGTGGCTGCGAGGTATCCGGCAGGCGTCCTCCCGCGATCGGTGGCCCGGGAACCAGCGTCCTCGCAGCCGCCGTTGGTGAGGCCCAGGGCCATCACCTTGCCGGTGCTGATGTACCATGGTTTTACCTCTCCGGCGGGAGAGTACGAGGTGCCCATCCCGGTGTTCCGCGAGCAGCTGGACTGGCTGAGGTCCCACGGCTACCGGACGGTGACGCTGCCCCAAGTGTACGCCTATATGTTCGGCGGGGGACGCCTGCCGCGCAAGCCCGTGCTCATCACCATGGACGATGGCCGGCTGAGCCAGCTGGCGGCGATCAGGGAGCTGCGGAAGCGCGGCATGCGAGCCGTGCTGTTCGTGATGGGCGGCGGCAACCAGCTGGATTGGGCACAGCTGCGCAAGATCAAGTCCTGGGGGTTCGAGATCGAGTCGCATACGATGACGCACCCTCTGTACCCGCCGCTGACCAAGCTGTCGGGTGCCCGGCTATGGTACGAGCTGTACAACTCCCGCAGGGTGCTCAGGCAAAGGCTGGGGGTGAGCGCTCGCTACCTGGCGTATCCAGGGGGTGCGTACGACGCGCGAGTGGTGCGAATGGCGCGCAAGGCGGGCTACGTGGGCGCCCTGGGGGCATGGGGAGGCGGGCGCTGGACGCCCGCGCGGCGCTTCTCGGAGCCCAGGATGCTGGTCAGGGGCGATCTGTCCGTGCGGGCTTTCGGCCAGCTCGTAAGGAGCATGACGAGCAAGCCGGCCGACAGCCCGGGAGGGGGGATAAACCCCTAGTCGGGGATCGTGTCGGTTGCCAGGAGACTCGCCGCCTCGTAGCGGTCAGGCTCCTGTGCCTCGTAGATGTACTTGCCCCCTCGGAAGAGGGAGAACACGGCGGCCCCCAGGGATATCAGGGCGCAGATAGTGAAGGCCACTACCACGCCGTGCATGAAGGCGCCCGAGATCATGTCGGGGAAGAACTCCTTGCCGAGCACCTTGGAGCGGTTGGCGGCCGACAGCCCGTCCAGCACCTCCCTCGGCAGGAGCGTCGCCATGGGGTTGTAGCCTAGAAAGGCAGCAAAGAGCGCGCCGGTGGGCGGCAGGTGGGAGATGCCCTCGGCCACCTTGGCGGGGACGCCCACGGAGGTCAGCCCGCCGTACAGCGCTCCCGGCAGCTTGGACGCCAGGCCCGCGGTGACCAGGGAGAAGATCAGCGTGATCGACAGCGTGTTGCCCGCGTTCTGGAACGTGGCCCTCATGCCGCTGGCGACGCCCCGGTACTCCGGGGGCACGGAGTTCATGATCGAGGCCGTGTTGGGCGCGGAGAACATCCCCATCCCCAGCCCCAGCAGCAGGATGAGGCCGGCCAACTTCAGCTACCCGGTGTTCGCCGGCCTCATCCTGCTGCTGGGGCTGGGGATGGGGATGTTCTCCGCGCCCAACACGGCCTCGATCATGAACTCCGTGCCCCCGGAGTACCGGGGCGTCG
>JBHORE010000223.1:0-2937 GCA_042408415.1 Thermobaculum sp. | reverse complement strand
CCATGGGCGAGATAAGGTGGGGTGGGCGTTCGTCGGCTTGAGCCAGGCTTTATTCCTGGCAGCGGACGTCACCTACAACGTCTACACCTACTATCTGCATGTAGAGGAGTTCCCCTTCCCCTCGGCTGCAGACATCCTCTACCTGTGTGGCTATCCCTTCCTAGCGTTGGGGATAGCACTGCTGGTGAACGCACGCGCGCGCTATAAGGGCAGTGCGGCCACCATCGACGCAGCGCTGATCACCACTGGCGCAACCATGTTGGCTTGGACCTTCGTGTTCGAACCTGCCTTCACCAGGTCGACGATGAGCACTTTGGGGAAGCTCGTGGCGGGTGCCTATCCCTTGATGGATCTGCTGGTGCTGCTGATAGCTCTCAGGCTACTGTTCGGACGCAGGCACCTACATCCCACGGACGCGCTGTTGTTGGGCGGCATAGGTATATTGCTTGTGTCAGACATCGGCTACTCAACACAGCTAATAAACGACACGTACACGGGCAGCCCCTTGTTGGATGCTGGGTGGCTGCTCTCTTACGCTTGCCTCAGCGCGGCAGCGCTCGCAAGCCAGCTGGAACCCAAAGGCATGCCCCCACAGGCGTACCCCATCGAGAGGTTGGGCAGGCCCAGAATAGTAGCGATCATACTTGCCCTGCTCGTACCAGTGGGTATAGCTCTCGCGGAGATAGGCCTGCAGATAGGCGCCAGCCCATTGCCGCTCGTCGCGGGCACATCCCTGATGTCCATCCTAGCGGTGATAAGAATGGTCGGCATCCTGCGCGATCACCAGCGAGATTACGCGCGACTCGAGGAGAGCGAGCGCAAATATTCAACCCTGCTAGCCAACACTCCAGCAGCTGTGTACCGTCGCAGGTACGACGATCGTTGGCGGCTGGAGTTCATCAGCGACTATTCCTTGGAGCTGACTGGTTACTCGCCGCAGGAGATGCTCGAACAGGGCATATCGCTGCTGGACCTAGTGGTACCTGCAGACCTGGAAAGCGTGCTAGAGAAGCTATCCACCGTTAGAACCTCTGGCCAAAGGTACCACCTGGCCTACAGGCTCCAACGCAGGGATGGCTCCGTGCGCTTCGTAGAGGAGTTCGGTCAATGCGTAGGGCTAGCGCACAACGGATCTCCCATGCTGGAGGGAGTTATTACCGATGTCACGGCACGCAAGCATGCCGAAGAGGCCATGAAGCAAGCCCAACAGCGTTACCAGGACATATTCGAGCGGATCGCCGAGGGCATATTCCAGACCTCTCTAGACGGTCGGATCCTGCTGGCCAACCCAGCTCTGGCGCGCATGCTGGGCTACTCCTCCCCCGAGGAGTTGATGAGGGAAGTCACAGACGTGGCACGTCAGATATACGCCGACCCCTCCAGGCGAGACACCTACCTGAGGATCATGCTGGAAGAGGGAGAGGTACACGATTTCGAGTTCGAGGCCGTTCGCAAGGATGGCGAGCGCATCTGGCTATCGATCAACTCGCGCTGGCTGTTCGACGAGGGCAGAGGCATCAGGATCATCGAGGGCACCTGCCAGGACATCACCCAGCGCAAGCGCGCCGAGGAAGCGTTGCGCGAGAGCATGGAGCTGTTCGTGTCGGCCTTCGACCACGCTCCCATCGGCATGGCGCTGGTGTCCACCACCGGCCGGTGGATGCGCGTCAACCAATCCCTCTGCAACATGCTTGGGTACTCCGAGCAGGAACTACTGGGGATGACCTTCCAGGACATCACACATCCCGACGATCTCGAGCTAGACCTGCAGCACGTCCGCGAGGTACTGGAGGGCAGGATCCAGCAGTACCAGATGGAGAAGCGCTACTACCATAAGAACGGCAGCATCGTCTGGGCGCTGCTGAGCGTCTCCCTGGTGAGGGACCCCACCGGGGAACCCATGTACTTCGTCTCACAGATACAGGATATCACGCAGCGCAAGGAGATCGAGCGTGCGATCACCGAGTCGGAGGAGAGGTACAGGAGATTAGTGGAGGCCTTCCCAGATCTGATAGCTATCGTCCAGGAGGGTCGCGTGGCCTACATCAACCCAGCTGGGGCGCGGATGCTGGGCATCCAAGACCCCAAAGAACTCGTAGGCAGGAACATCCTGGAGTTCGTGTATCCCGAACGGCGAGGCGAGATCGCGGCGCAGATCGATAGTAGAAGGGAGGATAGGCCCGAGCCCAACTCCCTCGAGGAGAAGCTCATCACGCTTGATGGGCGTGAGATCTATGCCGAGGTAAAAGTCGTGCCTACCTCTCACGAGGACCGGCCAGCCAGCCAGATCATAGCTCGAGATATCACCGAGAGCCGAAAGGTGGCCGAGGAGCTCAGGCGCGCCCGCGACCAGGCCATCGAGGCTTCCAAACTCAAATCCGAGTTCGTAGCCAACATGAGCCACGAGATCCGCACCCCGCTCAACGCCATCATCGGGATGACGGAGCTGCTCAAGGATACACCTCTCTCCGAGAGGCAGCGCGAGTTCGTGCAGACTATCCAGACCTCCTCCCAGTCGCTGCTCTCGATCATCAACGACATCCTGGACTTCTCCAAGATCGAGGCGGGCAAGATGGTGCTGGAGGAGGTGGACTTCGACCTGGTGTCCTTGGTGGAGGGCACCTCGGAGATGCTTGCGGGCGCTGCCAGGGGCAAGGGCATATCGTTGATGACCTTCGTAGACCCCACCATCCCTCGCACCCTGATAGGCGATCCCGCCAGGCTCCGCCAGGTGCTGCTCAACCTGCTGAGCAACGCCGTCAAGTTCACCTAGCAGGGAGAGGTGCTGTTGAGGGTTCTGCCGCACCGTGCGGCGGACAGCGAGGTGGAGCTGTTGTTCGAGGTGCGGGACACGGGCATAGGCATCGACAGCGCCCACCTCGGCAAGCTGTTCCAGCCCTTCACCCAGGCAGATGCCTCCACCACGCGCCGCTACGG
>JBHORE010000222.1:0-15517 GCA_042408415.1 Thermobaculum sp. | reverse complement strand
CCGTAGGCCTTGATCCCCGTAGCGCACGTCTGCTAAAGGACATCCTCCGTAACATGGCCGATGAGGGCAAAACTGTCCTGATATGTACCCATATCTTGGAGATGGCCCAGGGGATATGCGATCGCGTGGCCATAATCGATCGTGGGAACATAGTGGCTCAAGGATCGCTGGAGGAGCTCAGGGAGGCGGCCAGGGCGGGGGAGGACGCCACGCTCGAGGACGTCTTCCTGCGGCTGACTCAGGAGGTGTAGAGCATGTGGCGCTACCTGCGGACCCTTCTGTCGGTAAGGATCAAGATGCTGTGCCGACCATCGCCCGGGGGCAGGGCCCGTAGCTTCTGGGTAGGAGTGGCGGGCGCAACGCTGGCGCTGCTGTGCATGGCCGCCGCGATGCTGCTGGCCTTGGCCCCGCTTGTTAGTGGGACGCGGAGCGAGAGCTATCTGCGACCTACCCTCCTATGGCTTTCAACGGCCGGGGTGACCTTCCTGTTCCTCCTGACGGTGCCTGGGATGCTGAGGTCGCTGACCTCCAGGGGGGATCTGAGGCTGCTCCTCCTGGCGCCCGTGCCCTCCTGGTGGGTGGTGCTGGAGAAGCTGATCTCCTCGTACCTTGGCGCGCTGGGCATGGCATTACTGCCTACTGCGACCGTCGTCCTCCTCTTCGGGCTACGCTCCCACACCTCATGGAGCTACTGGCTTCTGGGGGTTATGACGGCCATATTGTTGCCCGCAGTGCCGCTATCTCTGTCGACGCTCCTGACGGTGGCCGTGCTCCGCTGGGTCCCGCCCGCTAGGGCCCGCACGCTGGCGTCTATCCTGGGAGCTGGGCTGGGGCTAGCGTACTATGTGGGATCGCAGCTGCTGGCGTCCTCTCAGACCTATGGCGCCCTGGGGTCCGCTCGCGTGGTCGGGCTGCTGGGCAACCTGCCCACGAGCTGGCCAGGGCAGGTGCTACTGCTAGCCCTAGAAGGCGACGAACTGCGGGCAGTCGCCTACCTGCTGGGAATGGCTGGCGTGGCGCTCGTGGCGGGAGCGCTGGGGATGTGGCTCTCCGTGAGGTCATTCGAGACTGGCTGGGCCTCCTTCCAGGAGGCGACCTCGGGCAGACGGGGAGTTAGCGTCAGGCCCCTGCGGCCCATGGACGTTCGTCGACCGCGCTGGTGGGCCTTGGCGTCCAAGGACTGGAAGGAGCTGCGACGGGACCCGCAGGAGCTGGTGAGGCTGATCTACCCGCTCGTGATCTTTGGCTTCGGCATCTACCGCAGCCTATCGAGCGCCTCCAGCACGGAGAGCTGGATCGTCTTCGGGACTATAGACCTTGGCCTGTACTTCTTGGTGATGACGCTTGCGCTGCCGGCGATCAACCGGGAGGGCAGAGCGCTCTACCTGCTCGCGCTCTGCCCCATCTCCTCGCGCGAGGTCTTCCTAGGCAAGTGGCTCTACGCAGCCCTCCCCCCGCTGGCGCTTGCCGTGGGGCTGGACCTCGCGTACGGGCTGTGGGCAGGAGTGCATCCGTTGACGGTGGTCTACGTTGCCGCGGACACCGCTTTGCTGGCGGTGGTGCTCTCCGGTGCGCTGCTGTGGGTGAGCGCGACATGGCCCCGCCTCGAGGGGCAGGGCAACAGGGTGCAGGCGAGCTTCACGGCCAGCACAGTGGGCGGTGCGGTGAACCTCCTGCTCCTGGCGACCGTGGCCCTGCCCGCCCTGAGCGCCATCTGGCTCTGGAGCAAGCACCCGCTGGTCGCTCTCCCCCTGGGGGCGCTGCCCATGGCAGTGGGCGGAGCGGCGGTCATGTCGATACTAGCGCTCGCGCCGCTGCAGGTCGAGCGCCTGCTCAGATCCTCCTGAGCCACAGCAGCTCGCTCGCCCAATCCCCCCAAAGCGGTAGCTCTAGACCGTGGTGCATGAGCACGTCACCCCTCAATCTCACACCCAGCGGCTCCACCTCGTAGGTGGCGTCGGGATCGAGCGCACGCAGGTGCACCCTCGGCATAGGCGCCATCAGCCGGTGCACCGGCCGCAGCACGAAGCAGGCCGACTCCCGACGGTCGGGAGAGATGTACTGCACGGCCGTCACATCGCTGCTGCGCGGGGAAGACAGCCGGTACTGGTCTCCGAACTGCACGACGTGCCTGATCTCCTTGTACCTAGCCACCAACTTGCGAGCCTCATCTAGCTCCTGCTGGGACCACTTCAAGAGGTTACCGCCGATGCCCAGCCCGCCCATCATCGCGCAGTGGAAGCGAAACCTCAAGGGCACCGCGCGGTTGGAGAAGTGTGATGGGGAATCGGTGACCCAGCACATCATCGTGCGCGCGCAGTAGGCCATGGAGTAGCCTTCCTGGATCCACAGTCGATCGTAGGCATCGGTGTTGTCGCTGGTCCACACTTGGTCGGTCAGCGCCATGATCCCTAGGTCCGCCCTAGCACCTCCCCCCGAACAGGACTCGAACGCCACGTTCGGGTGCCTCCGTCTGAGGGTGCGCAATATCCTGTATACCGCTTGCACGTGTCGCACCCAGATCTCGCGCTGTCGCTCGGTGGGTAGCCCCGGCCAGCCAGGCTCGGAGAACGGCCGATTCATGTCCCACTTGATGAAGTCGATGGCGTTCTCCGTCAGGAGGTCGTCCAGCACTCGGGTGATGTGTTCCTCCACCTCCGGTCGCGCTAGGTTGAGCACCAGCTGGTTGCGGCTCTCGCTGCGAGGTCTCTTGGGAAAGTGGTACACCCAGTCGGGATGGGCACGGTACAGGTCGCTGTCCGGGTTGACCATCTCCGGCTCGACCCACAATCCGAACTGCATACCCAGGGACTTGACCTTATCTATCAGAGGACCTAGTCCCTGGGGGAACTTCCTGGGGCTGGGGGTCCAGTCGCCGAGGCCCGCGCGGTCATTATCGCGGGCGCCGAACCAGCCATCGTCCACCACGAACAGCTCCACCCCCAGCGAGGCGGCTATCTCCGCCAGGCGCGACTGATTCTCCTGGTTGATATCAAAGCCTGTAGCCTCCCAGGAGTTGTAGAGGACAGGCCTAGGCCTATCAGCAAACTCTCTGGGCAGTACCCTCTCTCTTTCAAAGCGATGGAGGATGCGGCTAGCTTCCCCAATACCTTGGGAGGTGAAACCACCGAAGAAGGAAGGTGTTTGAAAACTTTGTCCAGGATCCAGCACCCACGAGAAGTCGAAGTCGTTGATGCCACCGGATACCTGCGTCCTACCAGCGGTATCGGCCTCGATCGCGAGCTTCCAATTGCCGCTCCAGGCCAGTGCGCCGAACCAGACCTCGCAGTCCTCCTCACGCGGCTCACCTCGAGTGACAGCGAACCAAGGGTTGGCGAAATGGCTCGTGTGCCCCCTGCGGCTCTCAAGCACCTTCTTGCCAGGCGTGATCGGCTCCTCGATCACCTGGGTCTCTGCCCCCCAGCGACCCGCCAAGTGCACTAGGAAATAGTTCCCGCCCAGGGGTAAGTGCCAGGTGCCCGATAGCACTTCCTCCAGCACCACGGGCTCTTCCCCGATGTTCTCCACAACCGCGTATCGCTCGATGATGTCGTAGCCCTCGTGCATTCCATAACACAACCTTACTCTTAGAGGGTATTCGGGATCTCTGAGGGAGACCTCGAGCCAACTAACCCCGCTCTCCCGGCGCAAGTCGTGGGCTTCGTACTTGAGCAGGGCTCCCCTGCTGCCGTCCGCAAAGCGCAGCCGCAAGCATGGTTCCTCGAAGTACAGGCCCCCCCATACGGGATACTCCAGACCCAAACCTCCCATGAAAGGGCCTGTGAACTTGGCAGCCTTGCCGAGCACTTCCTGTTGATCCTCCAGCGGTGGCCCGAAGTGGACGTTGCGCAGCTGACCGTCCTCATCCTTGCGCAGCACGTAGGCCAACCTGCCTCCTAGAATGTTCCAGGTGTCCCCTCTCTGGCTCTCAACTATCGGCATGTCATCCTCCTCATATCTCTATGCGTATTTACACCGGCCAACCTTCTAGACGGTAAGCCATCTCCCAGAACATGTACTCCATGCGGCAGCTCGTGAGGAAGTGCTTCTCCATTCTGCCCCTCTCCTCGCCACCGGCATCTTCAGCGAGCTTAGCTATTCTCCGGCCGAACTCCCCACATATCTCCCCTATAGCCGGGCTGGCGTAGAACTCTATCCACTCCTTGAAGGGGTGAGTATCGTCCGGGCGCACCTCTTCAAGAAGCCTTCTACCTATCTCCCAATAGGTTAGGGGGCAAGGATAGAGTGCGCACAGCAGCTCCCCCAGCGTCCCACTGTGGGCGACGTAGAGCATATGGCGGGTGTAATTGTATGCCGTCGGGGCGAGCACATCTGCTCTCGACAGCTCCTCAACGGTGCGACCTGCGACTCTCGCAAAATTGCGGTGTGGATGGTGCTCGCTATCTAGGATGAAGCCTATCTGGCTGTTAAAGAAGGCTATATCCTCCCGCCGAGTGCTTTTGGAGATCGCCAACCCGTATACTTGGCAGAAAACGGTTAGGTACTGGAAGTCCTGCTGCACGTAGTGAGCCAGTTGATCGCTAGCTAGCCTGCCGGTAGCTATGCCTCGCACGAACGGATGGGCAAAGATCGCCTCGAACAAAGGATCGGCCTTGCATCTTAGCTCGCCAGCAAAACCCAGGTAGGCGTCCTCCAGCATCAGCAATCTCCTTTCCTTGCACAACTCCTTGGAGATATTATCCCGAGCACGCACCCTGGCTCAAGTCCCGGGTGACAAGACTTGGAGAATTAGCTTACCGTTAGGATCACACTTGGCAATGTCCAGAGGCTTACATCGATCCTGCAGCCATCTTGCTCTAAGGGGCACACGGGCCTCAACAGGGACTGTTGAGGCCCGCCCTATCATGAATCACTTGCTGGCGGGATCGACCAGTTCTAAGCGGAGGCGCCCCGCAGCCCATGGGGCTTACGATGTTCTAAACATCGACTGGACCTTTAACTAGATCGGAGGCTCCTGGCTGTTCCACCTCCAGATAGTTGGCTACTCCCTGTACCCCCGGCACCCTTCGAGCCACCTCTGCGGCTATCTCCCTCTCCTGCTCAGAAGCCACCTTACCCTCCAGGTCAACCGCGCCCAGAAGGGAGACCACGCGCAGGTCCCGTACGTTGAGCCTGCTATCGTGGGTGATCGCTGCGGTAACAGCTTGTACTATCTCCTCATCTGCCACCAGGCTGTTGTCTACACCCAGTACGCCTCGCACCCTCCAGGCTATCTCCTCAGCCGCCTGCTTCAGCTCCAGGGTACGTACGTGCCCTCTTAGCCTGACTATGCCCTCGTCCACATCCACGTGTAGGGCGTAGAAGTCGACGCCCTCAAACCTCTGATCGTCCCTCAGAGCCTGATAGATGTCTGCTAGGATCTCAACGTCGGTCCTGTACTCTGGGAGCAGGTCGACCTCCTCACAGCTTACTGCCAGCTCTATCTCCTCGGAAGTGATGCTCTTAGCCCAGCTAAGCGGCACGATAATATCCCTGGGAGCCAGCATGCCCGCGATACCTCTACGCACGACCACGTGCGTCACCCCACCGAAGGCTCTGTCGAACAGCACCAGGTCGACCCGTCCCAGGGTGCCACCCTGGCACCTCACGATGGTACTACGCCCGATCTCAACTCCTGGGGCACCGTTCATGGGGGGTGTAGTACCGTGATCGAAGGCCGGCAAGTGTTGTATCTCACTAGGTGCTGCGCCCAGCGAGTAGACAGCCTCTTCTGAGGAGTAGGCTGTGCGCTCCGAGCTCCAGCCTCCCATAGCGCTTACATAAGCTTGTGGGTTATAGGTCGCTAGGCTTCCTCCGGCGCAATCTTCCCTGAGATAGATGTAGCCTTCCTCTTCACGCTCTATCATCTCCACGGGCACTAGCTTGCTGCCATCTGACCGGCTACTTACTACCAGATGGCTGATCTTGCCGGCATTGGGGTCGATGACCACCTTAGAGAGCTTACCGATCACATCGGTACCACAGACCACGTCCCGGCCGATCCTGAGTTCCAAGCGGCGTAGGGACTCCTCTGGGGGTTCGGGGTATCGACTACCTGCTATGGACGGCACCTCTACCTTCAACTCCCTGATCCTGGCCCCATCCATTGACAGCACCTCTATTCTCACACCCGGCAACTCAAGGACATCTCCCTCCTTGGGTACCCTGCCAAGCCTTTCGTACACCAGCCCTCCTAGCGACACGAAGTCCTCATGGGGCATCTTGATTCCGAGAGCCCGCTCGACATCCGCTATCCCGGTGCTTGCGCGGACGATAGCCACGCCGGGACGCAGCACCCGTATCATCCTCTCGTCCTCCCTGGAGTACTCATCGGGCAGGGGGCCCGTGAGCTGCTCTAGCACATCTTCCTGGGTGGCTATACCAGCTAACTCCCCTCTCTCATCTACCACCACGACCAGCTGACTCCGCTGGCTCCGCATCACCTCTATCACCTCGGGCAAAGGCAGGGACTCGGGCAACGCGGGGCACGGCCGAGCGAGGTCGGCGGCGCGTACCTGCTTCCCGCTTACCAGCGCTGCAAGCACGTCCAGGGCGTGCACCACGCCCACCGGCACATCTATAGTACCCCTGTACACCACCAGCCTGCGCCTGCCGTGCTCAATCATCTTCGAGGCCACCTCCCGCAGGCCTGCATCTTCCTCCACGGCCACCACGTCTATCCGCGGGACCATGGCGTTCCGCAGCCGCATCTCGCCCAGGCTTAACGCAGCGATAAGCCAATCCAGCTCCCTCCTGGGAATCGCTCTACCCCGCATAGCCGCCTGGAGAGCCCAAAGCACCTCGGTGCGGCTGCGCGGGGGCATCACCTGCAGCAGCCTGTAAACCAGCCACTTCCTCAGCCTCTCCAGCTTCAACTGCCATCACCTCCAGTATCTCGAGCTTTACAGCTTATAGCATACCGTAGTATAAAAGCGGAGCTATCTAGCGTACTAGAGCGTAGTGGTACGGGCTGACCGCACGTAACACATCCCGACCGTTGCCGGGGAACACTGCTCTTATCCTGTAGCTTCCGACGGGCAGCGAGAAGCTTCTCCGATAGTTGGAGCTGGACGACAATGTTACCTGTGCGCTCTTATAACTCCTCCACACCACGCGACCGTTCTCGTAACTCCGGCGCTGCACATACAGCGTGACCTGCCAACCAGCATAGTTGCCGATCACCCTGCCCGATACTACCACGCTATGCTCGGGAGCGTACACGTACCACCCATCCACCCTATCTGAGTGGCCCGACAGAGTTGCGGTAGCGATCGTATCGCGCAGGCCTCCAAAATCGGTCGTCCAGAACCAGCCATAAGTGGAGCTATAGGCGCGACCTATCCCTATGGCTCTGAAGTATGAGCGCTCCATGTTCGCCCTGTGTCCTGAGGAGTTCATCCAAGCACGGAACACGGCCTCGGCAGAGTCGAATCCCAGCGCCAGGTTCTCGCCTTTGGGGGTGTTGTAAGAGTAGCCGAAGTCTGCCATGCGCTCGAAAGGATCCCTGCCCTTGGAGTCGGTGTGCGAGAAGTACCCCTTGTTGGCCATATCTTGGCTCATCCACTCTGCAGACCTGGTCAGCTTGGGAGATAGCTTGAGCTCAGGCAACCCCAGCTCGGCGCGATGGGCGTTGATCAACCTGAGGAACTCGACCTCCTGAGTGTCCAGCGCCCCGGAGGGGCGGACGGAGATCGCCGTCGAGAGCAGGAGGCACATGATCAGGAGAATGCCCTTCCAAAAAATGCGTCCTCTCAAAATGTCATCTCCTTTGCAAACGTGACTTAGGCTAGTATAGGGGGAGAGATCTCCAGGAGTCAGTGGCCAAAAGGTCCCGGGAGGGCGCGACCATCGGTCCCGCCTGCCCAGGCGTGCCGGTTACCAGGCTACCGCCCCAGGGAAAGTGGAGGGATCGGGCAGCTCCGACATCGACCACCCCGAGTTCCAGAGTAGCCTGACGGCGGGAGGGCTGCGCTGGAGCGCTCGCTGCATCAGCGAGCGCTCCAGCCGACGCGCGGAGCTCGAGCAGGTCTACACGCCCCACACCTCGTGCAAGAAGGGCCAGACGTCCCTTCCGTAGTAGCGGTGACCTCCAGGCTGTGCGCTCAGCCTGCACAGATCACCTGCCTTAAGAAGATCGTAGATCCGCCACAACTCCTCAAAGGCCCTCCTCGTGGCCTCTATCGGGAATATGGGATCCTCCTCGCCACACACGGCCATGAACGGGCGGGGTGCCACTAGTCCCGCTACGTCGGACATCTCCCCCAAGCCTAGCAACCCTGGCACATAGTTGCACGCGCAGTGCTCGATGAGCCCTATGGAATCGACAAATGTACAGAAGTAGCAGCTGGGCACACAAACGCCCACCCGCTCGTCCACCGCAGCGGTGAATAGTGAAACCGTACCACCACCTGAGTTGCCCGTGATTGCGATGCGCCTAGGGTCGACATCCTCCCTGCCGGTGGCCCAGTCAAGCAGCCGGATCATATCCCACACCCTCTCCCCCAGCAGCGTCCTCCCGAAGAGCAGTGCCCGGTACTGCAGGCGGGCGCAGGAGCTGAAGATCCCCTGCTGGAGGTCGTCGGGCAGGCGCATCTCCCAGAGGCCGCGCATCCCAGGAGCGATCGCCAGGTACCCTCGTCGCACGGCCTGGCGGGCCACGTCCTGCTCTAGCTCGTCCACGGCCCTCTGTATCTCCTCGGATTGGGCTATGCCCACGGCGGCCTGCCTGCCTCCCGGCTCGTGCCCGTGCGGGGTGATCACCAAGGGTAAAGGTCCATGCACCTCCAAGGGTCTCAGCAGATATAGCGGTAGCAAGACACCCGGCTCTGTCTCTAGCAGCCAATCTTCGCGCACGTGATCCTCCATCTGCTCTACGGAAAGGCGCTGGGCGCTCGGAGGGGCCGTTGGCACCCGCTGCCTTATGATCTCCAACCCCAGGGCGCGCCTCAGGGCATGTCGGAAGGCGTACTGCCACTCCACCGCCTCGCGCGTACCTCTGGCACTGAAGCGGTACCTGCGGGGTGTATCCACCTCCAGCCCCCGCACGTAGGATTCCAACGTGAACATATCGATACCTCCTTGCAGCAGTCAGCGACCATCTTACCGCAACTCGATGGTGTATTAAGTCGGCAATTCGGACAGGGGATCTGTGATATCGAGGTCTCGTTCCTGGCACATATCGACCAACCCAGCGCGCAGGTCTCTGCCCACGTGATGGCGAGAGCGCTCCAAATGCCCGAGCACGATCCTAGGCGTGCCCGTGCATCCTTATACACATATACATGTACATGTTGCATTTTTTTTATTGACATGCTACACTCCTCCTATCACGGCACAGGAGGAACCAAAATGTATAGGAAACTAGCGATAGTCCTGGCTTTGGGGCTACTGCTGGCCGCCTCCGGAGCGGCCTACGCTGAGGGGTACTGGCGCTCCTACATCTCCATGGCCTCCACGGGCTTTGATTCCCGGACTTGGGAGAAGAGGCTAGATGATAACAACAAGACCACCGTCGCCTTCACCAACTGCACCGAGCACAGCGCCCCCTACCTATCGGGGGAGAACGCTACCGTGCAGCTCACCCGCGAGCGCTCGCTCCTGCCCGACCAGAACAAGGGTCAGCGCACGCTGTACTGCTATCACAGCAGGGCTCTAGGCGACTACGGGGTACAGGGCACTGGCAACTACCACTTTACCATCGTCCAGATCAACGGCGTGACGTTTGGGCACCAAATAGACGTGGAGTACGTCGAGGTCAGGTACTAGGCTGTAACGAATAGATAGCGCGTGCATTCTATATATAGATTATAGTTTCGGCCAGGCGCTGGAGGTTCGATGTTGGAGTTGGAGGATGTGTCTTTCCGCTACGGTTGGAGATCACGCTGGGTTCTTAGAGAGCTGTCTTGGCAAGTACCCGAGGGGCGTACTGTGTTGCTCGGTCCCAACGGCGCTGGCAAAACCACCCTGCTGTCGCTGTGCGCCAGCGCCCTCAGGCCCTCTGCAGGCAGAGTAAGGCTGGGCGAGCTGGACACCAGGTCACGGAGGGACTTGCGCGGGTACAGGAGGCTGGTAGGCTGGATGCCCCAGCAGATCAGGGCTGTGCCGGGGCTGACGGCGCGCGAGCAGGTAGCCTACGCAGGCTGGCTCAAGGGTCTCTCCAGAACCGAGGCGTGGCAGAGGGCGCAGAAGGCGCTGGAGGCCGTGGGCCTATCATCGAGGCTGCAAGACAAGACTAGCACCCTCTCTGGAGGTCAGCTGCGCAGGTTAGGATTGGCACAGGTACTGGTGCACTCCCCTCAGGTGGCGATCCTGGACGAACCTACGGCTGGGCTGGACCCAGCTCAGAGGGCCAGGTTCGGAGAGGTGCTGGCCGCGCTGTCGCTAGGGTCCCACGTGATAGTGTCCACGCACCAGGTGGACGACCTCTCACAGCTGTACGACACCGTTGCCGTAATGGCTTCTGGCAAGATCGTGTTTGAGGGTGCTGTAGGTGATTTCCTACGGCTAGGAGAGGGTAACGACAGGGAGGCGGAGGCCGCGTACTCCCTTTTGGTCAGGGAGGAGGACTGATGCGGCTCTCGGCGCGCCTACGCACCTGCCCCCTGGTCTGGCTGCTACCACTGCTGCTAGCGTTTGCCGCGACGGCGTACCGCCTGGATACGGACTCCCTCGACGCGCTACCTCCGTACTCCGTGGCCATCACAGGTCTCTCCACTATAGCCATGCCCTTCATCGCCCCGCTGTGCGCTGCCGCGGCTGCCTGGGAAGCTGGCCGGCTGCGAAGGGCTGGGTGGTGGAAACTACCTTTGGCGAGGCCACGCCTCTGGGTGGTGGTAGACGCCGTCCTGCCCGTGTGGCTGGTTGGGGTTCTGTGCGTGTTCGTGGCCGCTATGTGGCCGGGGCTGCTCAAGGGTTCTCCCATGCCCTTTTGGGGGATACTTCTGCCGGAGACCCTGGTGCTTGCTGCTCACACGCTGGTAGGTTTCGCTCTTGGGCTGCTACTGCCCGCCGTGGTGGTCGTACCGAGCCTGATCGTGCTGGATTACGTCTGGATGGCCATGCCCGCATCGCTTGAGCCCTTGTGGCTGCGACACCTCACTGGGGTGTGGGATAGCTGTTGCAGCTTGAGCAGCACCATCGACTTCCATGCTGTGGCAGGGGCCCTGTTCCTGGCGCTGGGATCAGCAGCGGCGGCAGCCTGCATGATAGTCATCGGGTCGCGGGCTCGCACCGGCATGCTGGCGATCGTCTGCCTGCTGGTCGGGGCGTCGGCGGGAGTCGCCAGCGTGCGTAGCCTGAATGCCGATCCTGTGGTGGCCAGGGATGTGGAGGTGCAGGTGTGTGCCGGGACGAATCCACGAGTATGCCTCTGGCCCGAGCACCGCCAACTTATCTCCAGAGTAGCTCCCATCGCACACCGTGCCTATGTCAGGTGGTGGAATGCAGGTCTTTCCCCACGATCTAGTTGGCAGGAGGGCTACTTGCCGTCTGATCTGCCAGTGGTTTACCGTCGAGGATTCGCGTTAGATCCTAAGATGAAGAGCTGGGACATCGTCTATGCAATGACCAACCTGTTGTTGCCCCCGCCCCCAGCTTGTGTGACCGCCTCAAGAGGCTGGATATGGGCCGGAGCGGACGCCGAGGAGAGCGCGCAGGCCTGGCTAGCTGCTACGGCGGGTATGCCGAGGACGGAGCTGTTGCAGCGGTTCAATCCACGTACAGTGGAGAAGGTCGAGCTAGTCAGGCAACGGACGCAAGAGCAACAACTGGAATGGTTCCGGAGCACTGCCAAGCATATCGAGGATTGTCAGGCGGTGACACCTCCTGTTGGAAGCATGCGATGAAGTACTGGGCCCGCACACGGCACATCTGGGGATCCCTGCCCTGCTTAGCCGCGATCAGGATGGCTTGCCTACTGTTTGGGAACACTCCTGTGCCGGCCCTCAGCCTGCTGGGCAGCTATGGCCTGACCATACCGCTTGCGCTCTGGTTGCCGTTGGCCATCTGCGTGTACGTGTCCTGGGGATGGGTTTCAGGCGATGCCCGGCAAGAGTGGGTGGCCTCACGTCCCATCTGGCTGCTGGACCTGGTCTACGGAACGAGCGTGGTCGGCCTGTTCTGCCTGGCCTGTCTATGGCCACCAAGTCACGTTGATGGAGGGCTCGGGATAGCCACGGCGCGCAACCTCGTAGGCTACATGGGGTTATGTCTAATAGCCCGCGGGCTGCTCGGATCTGTAGTTGCCCCCGTCCTTCCTGCCGCCTATATGCTGCTCTGTACTATAGTTGGTATGGGGCCGGATAGAAGACCATATTTATGGGGCTGGCCGCTGGCCGATGGCCACACCCTTTGGGCCTGGGCACCGGCTCTGACCCTCATGATTCTGGGGGTAGTCGTGATCTACATGCGTGCCGCTCTTGGCCACCTCAATGAACTTAACCTACCCTAGCTATAGGAAGTTGCCCTCCTCACGACGGGGGGTGCCCAGCTCCTCCACCCGCATGTACTGGGTGGTGCGCAGGACGTAGAAGCGCACGGAGTCCGTGTCCTCGCGGATCACCCTGCGCACCTCCGACAGCAGCGCTCTGTACTGTGCCTGCGACAGCTCTCCCTCTAGCACGGAGTTCTGGATGTGCACGAGGTACTTCCTGCCCACCTTGAGCACCTTGCTCACCCTCTCCACGCCCACGTCGTAGGCCATGATCACGAACATACCTACCACCTGCTAACGTACGGCACGTAGGGCTCGTCGCCCAGGAGGTGCTTCTCGAGCTTGTAAAGCTCCAGGCGTATCAACCTACGATAGGAGACCGCTCGCCCCAGGCGGGGGTGCTGGAAAGTGTCCTTAAGCCGCTCCTCGTAGGCCTCCACAAAGGTACGCCGCCCATGGTCGTTGAGGAACACCCCGGAGGAGTCTGCTCGGAAGTCGCTCGCCTTGATCTCCCCTCGGTTGACGAGGCTGAATATCACCCGATCGACTATTACAGGCTTGAAGATCTCAGCGACGTCAAGGTTGAGGGTATACCTGCGGTGGTTGGTAGTGTGCAGGAAGCCTATACGTGGGTCGAGGTGGGTGCGGTAGATCTCGCTCAGTACCGTCACGTACAGCAGGCTGTTGCCGAAGGACAGCAGGGCGTTCACCCTGTTCTCCGGCGGCCTGCGCGTCCTACTACCAAATCTGAACTCGTCGCCGCGGAAGATCTCGTCCCAGCAGCCGTAGTAGGCTTCTCGACAGCGTCCTTCCACGGCCATCAGCTCGTTCGTGGTGCGGCACGTCTCCAGGAGCGGCACCGCTATCTCAAGCTCAGCGACGCCCTCCTCAAGATCAGCCCCACGTCGTGCATAGTAAGTCAACACCTTCCGCATGTTCTCTAGGGCCCCTCCGACGAACGCCCTGGCAAGCTGCATCCGCTTGGCCTCATCCAGGTAGTGGGCCGCCTGCTGGAGGGTCATGTAGCCCGAGACGTACTGCTCCCGCGGCATGTACGAGCCCGCCCAGTAACCGTAGTAGTTGTAGATGTGTAGGGGTATGCCATGCTGGCTAAGGAAGTTCAGCAGCTTGGCGTTGACCGTCACCTCGCCGAACACGTGGATCTCGCTCGTGGTCTCCACGGGCACGAAGCGCTTGGCTTCGGCCGTGACGAAGCGCAGGGTGTTCTGCTCCCTCTCGAGCGTGCCAGCGTTGAAGATGTAGACCGGCTTCTTCATGCCCAGCAGAACTCCTCGTAAGCACAGCTTCGGCAGTAGCGGATCTTCTGAGCATCCGGGGGACGATCGGCCTGCATTACTTCCTGGATACCTCGCATGACCTCCTCGAGCTCTCCCTCTGCTTCTGGTGTAAGTTCGACGAACTCACGCTTGCGTTCTTCAGGTACCAGCACCTCCCCCTTGGCCTCCACACCTTCCTGGCGCAGACGCCACAGGTAGTAGCATACCTGGAGTCTGGCAGCATGCATGTAACGAGAGGACTTCTTCACCTCCGAGATCACCAGCTGTCCCCTCTCCCTCCTGATGCGGTCTATGCGCATGCCTGGCAGTGATATTTCTTTGGCCGACCTTTGATAGTATTCTTCCTGTATTTGCCTCCCCTCTGCCAGCAGGTCGTGTTCTTGCTCTCCCTCTATTGCATGCGACATGAACCACACTTGCCTAGGACATACCAAATACTGCCAGACCAAGGTTCCAGTGACTTGCTCATTCATAGCATCACTGCCTCATTCCCCAATTTGTCTAGCCTAAAACCCGTCTCTAGGTCGTAGTACTCCGCCAGGTCGTCGGTGCTGATGTAGAAGTGGTCCTCCAACTCCGGGTGTCTTGGGGGTGTGTTGGCCAGAATCCTGTAGGCGTATGGCGTGATGACGAACTCGCCAAGACGGCTGTAGGCATCTCTCAGTAGTGTACGTGCCTGAAACTTCTCATCCATGCTCCCCGAGCCAGCTCTGGCGTAAGCCTTGCGCGCCTCCAGCAGCCCCTCCAGCGCCCTGCGGCCGATCTCCCCTAATTCGACGATCACCGGGTAGGAGTCGCCCGCCTCCTCGATGTGCCGGTACTGCGAGACGCAGACCTCATTATCTTTGCCACGGAAGTTGAGCTTGCGCATGGCCCATATGTACGCCCTGTATTCATCGTCCGTCAGGAGATCGGGCAGCAGCGCGAAGTACTGTTCTATGTCCGCGTACAGCTCAGACTCGTCCTTTGGCGAGGAGACCACCGCCTCCATCTTCCTAGTGAGCACCTTCCCGTAGATGCGCTCGGCTAGGTGGCGCTCCCGCTCATCGCGCAGCCCAACAACGTAGACTGGGCGCTGGTCATCGGCAGCCCAGGAGCGGTTGCAGCGTCCCGCTGCCTGCACTATCGAGTCCAGCGGTGCGTGATCCCGGATGACGACATCGAAGTCCAGATCCACCCCAGCTTCCACCACCTGAGTGGATATGACTATAGGACGAAGTTCTTCCTTGCGTCGCCGTAGGATCCTTGCGAGGCCATCTACCCTGTGTCGTCTCTGCCAAGGCACGATGTTGGTCGACAGGTGCACCAGCATGCGCCCCCTGGGGGAGTAGTCGTCCCAATAGCGATCCCATTCCTCCTCTGGCTTATCCAGCTCGGAAGGCTCTCTGTAGCCAGACAAGTCCTCCCGCGAGGCCAGGAGCTGGTAGAAGCTCACGGCGCTGGGTATGGTGTTGAGGATCACGAGCACCGAACGGTAGCTTTCACTAAGCTCAAACACCATGTCTCGCAGATCCTCAAGCGACCGCACGTCCGGTCTGGGCACGATCCGCGTACGGTTCAGGTGCTTGAAGTACCTGTCCGGGTTTGGCAGCACTTCCTGGGCTTTGGGGAGTATTTTAGGGCGAGTGGCAGTCATCTGGATCACGGTGCAACCCAGATATTGAGACAACGTGGTGACAGTCTCGTGCACTAAGCTCCATTGCTCATAGGGTATGCTCTGGATCTCATCGAGGATGATAATGCTGCCGGCGATGTTGTGCAGCTTCTTCAGTCTACGGTTGGAGTTGGT
>JBHORE010000217.1:0-10277 GCA_042408415.1 Thermobaculum sp. | reverse complement strand
CTGGAGCTAGTGAGGAGGATATCAGGAAGGTAGTGGAGAGGATAGAGAGTGAGGGGTTGAGTGCGCACATCAGTCGAGGGATGGAGAGGACGGTGATAGGAGTGATAGGGCATGGGGTGGATGTACACCGGATAGTGGATGCGTTGGAGGGGATGAGTGTAGTAGAGAACTTGGTGCCTATCAGCAAGCCTTTCAAGCTATCCAGTCGGGAGTTTCATCCGGAGGACAGTGTGGTGGAGGTCAATGGTGTGAGGATAGGAGGGGAGGAGGTAGTGGTGATAGGGGGGCCATGTAGTGTGGAGAGCGAGGAGCAGACGGTGGAGACAGCCAGGGCAGTGAAGGCAGCAGGAGGGAAGCTGTTGAGGGGAGGGGCATACAAGCCGAGGACATCGCCGTACAGTTTTCGTGGGATGGGAGTGAGGGGATTGGAGATATTGGCGCGAGCGAGGGAGGAGACGGGACTAGGGGTGGTGACGGAGGTGATGAGTGTGGAGGAGCTGCCTGTGGTGATGGAGTATGCGGACATGTTGCAGATAGGGACACGCAACATGCAGAACTATGCGTTGTTGGAGGCAGTGGGGAGGACTGATATGCCTGTGTTGTTGAAGCGAGGGATGAGTGCGACGATAGAGGAGTGGTTGTTGGCAGCGGAGTACATCATGGCGCAGGGTAATAGGAGGGTGGTGTTGTGTGAGAGGGGGATAAGGTCGTTTGATCCATATACGAGGAATGTGTTTGATGTGGGTGCGATAGCGTTGGTGAAGAGGTTATCGCACCTGCCGGTGATAGGGGATCCGAGTCAGGGGACAGGGAAGTCGAGTTTGGTGGGGCCAGTGAGTTTGGCAGCGGTGGCAGCAGGAGCGGATGGGTTGTTGGTGGAGGTGCATCCCAATCCAGAGGGAGCGATGAGCGATAATGCCCAGCAGGTGACGTTTGAGGAGTTTGAGCAGCTGATGACTGGTGTCAGAAGGGTGGCTGCAGCTATCGGTAGGTCCGCTGCTGAGCCTATGAGGGTATAGAACTAGGTAAAGTTACCTAGTTCTATACTCTTCTTAGTTTTTTCTGTGTAGCTCCGGTCGCTCTTTTCTCTTAGAATTCTTTGCAGACCTTCGTAGGTCAATCCATGCTTGATAGCTATCTCTGATGCGAAAGAAGTACTAGTTGGTTCTCCTGGCTTTATCTTGAAAGTGGACTCTACTCTGCCATTTTTATGAGAGGTTTCTGCTACTAGGTTTCTGATTTTTGACTCAGATTGCATGTTAAGTTCATTGACCGACAGTGCAAGATCATGTAGATGGGTTATGAGTACACCTCTGGCCCGCATTAGCTGCAAACCTTTGACGAAATCCTTAGCTATAACCAGAGCTTCCCTTTCTGATGTGCTGGTAAGAGGTTCGTTCAATAAGACGAGAGAGTTCTCCGTGGATTCCTCGAACAGCTCTATGAGCCTTCGTATCTCGTCATCTAGCCTGCCTTCTCCGATTGTGGAGGTTTCTGCGCCAGGAAAATGAGTCAGTATGTTGTCAACTGGACTTATCTTAGCTTCCTTCGCTGGCACGAATAATCCACTTTGGAATAGAACTTGGGCCTGCCCGATAGCGCGACAAAAAGTTGTTTTCCCACCTCTGTTTGGACCTGTTACGATCAGTAATGGATACTCTGCGTCTACAAGTACATCATTTGCTACTACTGATCTACCGAAGTCTGAGTCACCTATCTGATTCCTGGCATCCATCTGAATAGCCAGCGATAAATTGATGAGAGATTCCGTGTAAAAGCACTTTTGTCCCATCGGTAAAATTCTAGGTATACAGAAATTTAGTCCTCTTTGCTCCAAGTGTTTTACTAGTCTTACGGCTCCCAGGTAAAACGCTATATCGTTTTCTAGAGCTACTATTGGAGCTGAGCTAACTCTTTTGAAAGTGTCAAGAACCTTTGAGAGGGGTTTTACAGCATTCTCTAATAGTGTTTGAAGCTCCTGGTAAAGCTTGCCATCTCTTGGCAAGCCTCCAGAAGTTGATCTGTGAAGTTGACCTATTCCGAATCTTTGGTCTTCACTCCCAGTAGTGAGCAGTCTATCAAGCAGAGTCTTCTTGCCCTTGAACACATAGTTGTTGAAGCTGATGATGGCTGCAGATTCAGGCTGCAGATCGGGTCCAAGATTGATACCTATGGTTACGCTATTTGTCTCACTTAATGCTTCGTGTAGATTAGGGAGCTCTTTTCGTAGGTGTTCTATTATTGGGTCATTATGAGCTCGAGCTACATCTTCTCTAAGCGATGTCAAACCTTTCGATTTAATATCGGATGCATTTGCAAGGGAGTTATATAATTGGTCCAGGCACTCGATATATCTATCAAGCTCGCTTATTCTATTGATCACAGAAATTAGTGGGGAATCCCCAGGCCAATGATAACCAGATGGACTCCTGAGCTCAATTATCTTCGGCAATAGCTCTAATAGTGCCTTAAATAACTGCTCATCGTTCAATATATCTTCAAGTATTTCCTGTCGATAAGCTATAGTTTCGAGATCTGTCGGGAGATTTTGTATGATCTGCCTAATCGCATCTCGATGTCTAGCGTCAATGTCTAGCTTCTGCACAATGGGAGATAAATTGAGATCTTCGTAGACCCTATCCGAGATATGTACAGAGCTCTTTTCTTTAGGCCAAAGTAAGCTGGTGAATCTTTTTATATCTACCATGATCCTCTTTATAAGAGCAAAACTATTTCACATAATAAACGATATCAAAAGATTTACAGTCTTGCTGTAGAGGCTCTTGCATGGTCTGTATCTTTTCAACCCTTGCCATTCGAGGGCCTATTTCACACCATCGCAGCATTTCTTCTACTCTCTCCTTTGGTCCCTGAAAAACAGCCTCCACTCTACCATCGGGTAAATTTCTAACCCAACCACATAGATCTAGTTGAGTAGCTTTACGTTTGCACTCAGCTCTATAGTTAACTCCCTGTACCAAGCCGGACACAAGAACTCTTACCCTGATCAAATCCATATGCTTTACTTCTTCCTAGTTTATGCTGGATTTAGTAAGGCAAAAATCAGGAATATAACTAGCATGGCCTCTATAACGCCAAGTACTATCATGCCTAATCCTTTTGACGACAGCTTACCTGCCGAGACTTCGTCTCCTTTTCTTCGTGCTCGCTCACTCAGTGTAAAGGCCTGTATAGATGTAATTATTGGTGCTAATAATGCCAGTAGCATTGCCAATTGAAGAAGCAGGGATGCATCCCACCTTCTCAGGGCTGCGGCTCCGTTCCCAGTAGCGTAACTTATAAGCAGTACAGTTACCAAGAGCAAGAAGCATGATATCTGGATAATCGGAAGCCAATAGAATGACAACTGTCGTAGCCTGTTGCCTGAGTTAGGATCTTTGGCGAAATTTATGGATACACGTATATCGGTATAGGCTATTGCACCTATTATGGCTACTGTTATTAGAACTACCAACAGAGATTCGAGCTTCATCGTTTCCTGTGATAAAGGCTCATTTGGAGTCTTCTGGATTCCTCGATGATAACATCGTAGATGGATTTTAGTGCTGAGTCGCTTAGAGGACCGCGATTAGCGCTAATGATGTTGGAGTATACCACTATTTCCCTATCTGGGACGTATACTGCACTTTGCGAATCGTTGCGCTTGAGCTCTCCTATACGCAACGATAAACTAGCGCGCTTGTTTAGGAGTTCGACAAGTGCTTTGTCGATTTCGTCTATCTCCTGTCTAAGCTGTTCGATTTCGTTTCCTGCTTTTCCCATTGGAACTTTACCTAGATAAGTTTTACTTATTATCCAATAGATGGTCATGTAAAAGTTGAAGCGCTGCTGTATATCCTCGATATCCAAATCCGGTTATTTGTCCCAAGGCTATAGGGGCTATGACCGACTTGTGCCTCCACTCCTCGCGTGCGTAGACATTTGATAAATGTACCTCAACTATCGGTACTCTCATGGATTCTAGAGCATCCCTGAGTGATAGTCCGTAATGCGTTAACGCCCCAGGATTTATTATGATCCCGTCACAGTTACCAAAATTCTCTTGGAGGAAATCTATTATGAAGCCTTCGTGATTACTCTGCATTATAACCAGTTCACATCCCAACTCTTCAGCCTTTTGGCGACATAGCTCATTGATCTTTTTCATGCTAACATGGCCATATATCTCTGGCTGCCTTTGCCCAAGCATGTTCAGATTAGGGCCATGTATGAGCAATATTCTCACCGTATGTACTCCCGTATAGCCAATTCCACTATATCTAGCGGCACGTCAGATCTTATCTCAGCTCTGCCTATACCTCTCAGAAGTATCCATCGACTCTTGCCGCTCTCGATTTTCTTGTCAAGTTTTATAGCTTCCCTGACGCTAGCAGCTTCAACACCTTCGGCATATCTAGGAAGTCCGAACTCAGCTATCAGTTCATTCTGAAGTTGTAATGATTCCTCATCTAGCAAATCCATCTCTTTGGCTATGAGCCCAGCTGCCTGCATTCCTATTGCCACAGCTTCCCCGTGAAGGTATTTGCTATAGCCAGTGGCAGCTTCTATAGCGTGACCCAAAGTGTGTCCATAGTTGAGTATAGCCCTTAGCCCTGACTCTTTAGGGTCCTTTGTCACTATATCTAGCTTTATTTCTGCACACCGCGAAATCACAGGCAGCATCTTAGGTATATCTTTTGATTTCAAGTCGTCTAGATAATTTACAATGTAACTATAAAGAGAATAATCGTAAATCATAGCATACTTAATGACTTCTGCCCATCCACTTCTAAGCTCCCTTTCAGGCAGGCTTATAAGTAGAGATACATCTATGAAGGTAAGTTTGGGTGGGTAGAAAGACCCTATAAGGTTCTTTGCTTTCGGGTGATTTATACCTGTTTTCCCTCCTATGCTCGCGTCCACCTGCGCTAACAGAGTAGTAGGTACCTGAACTAGATGCATACCCCTAAGATATGTAGCCGCTACCCACCCTGCTATGTCACCTATGACGCCACCCCCAAGTGCCAGTATAGTGTCCTTTCTCTCAGCTCGATTTTCAGCCAACCAATCCCACAGATAGATAACCTGTTCGAGATTCTTGTATTCTTCCCCCGCTGGAATTACGCAGGTGTGTGTTTCTATGCCGGCATTAGTCAGGATTTTTGCTATGGTATCTTCGTACAGGTGGGCGATATTCTTATCGGTTATTATAAACACCCTTTTACTGACATCATATTCTATTAGTATTTCTGGAAGGCATGACAATATCTCGTTACCAACTATTACAGGATGCATGCCTGATAATGTCTTGACACTAGTCTTAAACATGGGACTCCACTTTGATCTGTCAGGTTACCTACGTGATATACTTTTTCATCACCAAGTTTTCGTTGCTAATAGCATAGCAAATAGAGTTGAAATTTCACCTTGTGGGAGGCCAATTTGTCGGATCGAGTAAACCCCCAGCGCTTGAGAGGTTTCAGAGACTTCCTGCCGGAGTCCATGGCTCTAAGGAAATACGTTATACGTACCTTTGAGGATATTTTTGAAAGGTATGGTTTCCTTCCCCTGGAAACACCTTCCCTCGAATATGCGGAGACATTTGAGGGAAAGAGTAGTACTGAAGCTGAGACTCTCATGTATAAGTTCGTGGACGCTGGAGGTAGGAGGGTTGGCCTGAGGTATGATCTAACTGTTCCGCTTGCTAGGGTTGTTGGGATGCACCCAGATCTGCCTATGCCTTTCAAACGCTATCATATTGCTCCTGTGTGGAGGGCGGAAAGACCTCAGAAGGGAAGGTATCGTGAGTTTTGGCAGTGTGATGTGGATATAGTGGGTTCAGATGAACCAGCTGCTGATGCTGAGATACTAGCTATTATCTCCGATTGCCTAAGTGCAGTGGGTTTTAAAGAGTATCGAGTGCTAATCAATCACCGCAAGATCCTTTCTGCCATAGCCAGGGTTGCTGGTGCTAGTCCCGAACAGGCTGTCCACGTATATAGGGCGATAGATAGGCTATCAAAGGTAGGGGCAGATGGAGTTAGACAGGAGTTGGTACAAATTGGCTTGTCTCCTGACTCTTCCAATAAGCTTATAGATCTTATAAACATCGAGGGAGATGCGGATACAGTGCTATCTCACCTTGAGCGACTCCTTGCGGACCAGCCTGAGGGCATACAGGCAATCAACGAACTTAGATCTATACTCAATCTACTTTCTAACTATAACGTGAATTTAAATTCCTATCTGGTTCAACCATCTCTGGCACGAGGTCTAGATTACTATACTGGTGCCGTTTTCGAGACAGTAGTTGACGAGCCCAAAGTGGGTTCCGTAACTGGTGGAGGCAGATATGATGAGCTTGTTGGCATATTCGCGGGCAAGAAAATCCCCACGGTCGGTACAAGCTTGGGGCTAGAGCGTATTATAGATGTACTTGAGGAATTAGGACTAATGACTCCACCTCGAGTGTCGGCTGATGTATTCGTGACTGTGTTTGATACCAGTTGCATTGCCAGCTCCATCCAGATAGCAGCTAGCCTGAGGAAAAAAGGGATAAAGACGGAGCTGTATCTTGGTAAACCTGGTTCACTTAGGAAGCAGCTAACTTATGCATCGCGACTCGGCATTCCCTGGGTGATCATAGCTGGACCTGATGAGCTAGCAAACAACGAAGTCACGCTGCGAGACATGCAAAGCGGCGAGCAAAGAAGATTACCGTTACAGGATCTTGCTAAGTATATAAAGACTCTTTACAGCTAAGCTATGATTTATACAATCGCCAAAGACGAACTAAGCTCTCAAGTCCCTGTTGTCGTAGGGAAGTATCATGATCTTGTACTCTGTCATATGCTCTATTGCATAGCGTATGCCTTCCCGGCCCAGCCCAGAGTCTTTTACGCCTCCATAAGGCATATTGTCTACTCTGAAAGTCGGCACGTCGTTTACGACTACTCCACCAACCTCTAGGACATTAAAAGCTAGTGTAGCTTTACTTATATCGTTGGTGAAGACTCCTGCCTGAAGGCCGAATCTGGATCTGTTTATCGCTCTCAGCCCGTCCTCAAAACTTTCTACTGGTGAGATAATTACTACGGGAGCGAAAGCTTCTTGGGAGCAAACCTTAGCATCCTCAGGGACGTTCTCGAGTATTGTGGGTTCAAATATGTTGCCGTTTCTCTTGCCGCCAGTGACGACCTCAGCTCCCTTCTCTACAGCCTCTTGTACCCATTTCTCTATCCTCTCTAGGGATCTGTTATCTATAAGAGGAGATACGTCTGTGTCTTCTTGAAGAGGATCGCCTACCTTGAGTTTGCCTGTTTGCTCTACTAGTGCTGCCTTAAGATCTTCGTAGATATCTTTATGTATGAATATCCTTTGTACGCTGATGCAGATTTGTCCTGCATATGCAAAAGATCCGTAAGCTAGTCTCTTAGAAGCGTGCTCTATGTCTGCATCCTTGTCCACCACTACGCCTGCGTTGCCCCCAAGCTCCAGAATAACGTTCTTTTTACCTGCCTTCTTTTTTAGCTCCCAACCGACCACGTCCGATCCTGTAAAAGTCAGGAGTTTTATCCTCTCATCCGAGACAAGAAGGTCTCCAGTATTTCTGTCCATAGGCAGCACGCTAAGTGCACCTTCTGGCAGATCTGTTTCCTCGAAGAACTTAGCTACTTTTAGCCAGGTGATGGGCGTCTTGCTAGGTGGCTTAAGGACTACGGGGTTCCCTACAGCGATCGCAGGCGCGACTTTGTGAGCTGCCAAGTTTAGTGGGAAGTTGAAAGGTGAGATGGCAGCTACAGGGCCTATAGGGAATCTTCTTACTATACCCATCTTGTTTAAGCCAGAAGGCAGTAGATCAAGGGGTACTACTTCGCCATGAATCCTCTTGGACTCTTCTGCAGCGAGGGTGAAGGTAAGAATCGCCCTATCTACCTCCACCCTCGCATCCTTTATTGGTTTTCCAGCTTCTAGTGTAATGGTGCGTGCTATATCTTCTTTGTTCTCACGGAGACGGGATGCAACATGTTGTAAGATGTTAGCTCTTTGGAAGCTCGGCATCGAAGAAAGTTTGTAAAAAGCCTCTTGCGCTTTAGTTATCGCCTTGTTGAGTTCCTGCTCCCCAGCTTGATAGGTATAAGCCACTGCCGAGCCATCATAAGGATAAGTTACTTCTAGCTGACTGGAGGTGGTAATCCAACTTCCAGCAAGATATATTGGGAATTCCCCCATCGCGTATGTCGACTCGGCCCCTTTCTCTACCTGTTGCGTAGCCATTTTCCGCCTCCGTAGTCCTGCCTATGAACAGCTTTTTGCCCTATCTAAACGTCTCAGGTAGATCTACGACTTCGATGTTGTCCAGCCCACCATATCTCTCCCACCAGGGATGAGCACCTTGATATATGACCTCGTTCAAGGCCTGTATATTCTTTACTCCTTGATCACTCAACCAGCTTCTCAGAGCATCTGCCCCGCCTTGAGCGTAGGCTGGTATCCCATCCTGCCATGTAGCTCTACCACACAATACTCCAGAATAAGGTACGCCTGCCTCGTTAGCTAGAGCTAGAGTTTCTCTAAATACCTCATCGCTTACCCCAGCGCTCAGATATATGAACGGCACCTTAGAAAGGGATGCAGCCTCCCTAAAGTGCTCTATAGCTTCCTCTCGTGTGTAGGCAACCTCGCCGGTGGTGTTAGCCTTCACACCTTCTACATATTTCATATTGACAGGTACTTCTACCTTGAGCACATCTACACCATACCTGTCTTGGGAGAATTCAGCCATATATTTCTTTACTTTCGATGGCTTGACCTTGGCAAACTCGAAGCTCTTCTCATCACCAATTTCGTCGCTGTAGCATACAGGCTCTAGGAAGAAGGGCACATCCAATGCTCTGCATTCTGCACCCACCCTCTCTATGAATGCATGCTTAATGGTATTGATCTTTGGATCGTCGTCCGGGTCGTAGTACATAAGTATCTTTATAGCGTCTGCTCCAGCTTCCACTAGCCTACGTACAGACCATTCAGGAAGCAGGTCTGGAAGCCTACCCTTTGTAGTAGTATCATATCCTGACTTTTCGTACGCCAATAGCAATCCCTTGCCGCTTGCCCTTCTCTTTGCTGCCTCTAGGCCGTATTCTGGATCAAGGAGTATAGCCGAGGCATAGGGAGTTAGTATCTCGGAGACTAGAGCCTTGAACTCTGATAACTCCTGATCGGAGACATCGCGCCCTTTGGCTTTAGCAAGAGCCTTCTTGAGGGAACCTCTCTGATCCATAGCTGCGGCAGCTATTATTCCCTTCTCGTCCGCAATTTTGTTTAGTCCTTCGAACTTGCCCCTGGTCATACGCACCTTGGTAGCTGTGGTTTGAGCCATTTTTCCTACTCCCTGGAAATATTGATTTTCACACAAATTGTCGGCAGCACAATTGATGCCAGGATAAAGATAGCATGCAGCTTTCGGTCAGGCAAGATCGAAGATACGTTGATCCTACTATTATCTATCTCCAATCTAGGCTGCCGTATTGTGGGATAGCCTGTATCCATACGGAGCCTTTATTCACTTTTATTCGCTTTCCATCTTTATCGAGGTAGATTGTCGGTTGCTTGATACTAGTCTTCTTCCATGTCGCTTTCTGGACGGTACCATCTTGGAAGATGTAAGCAGGACCGCTCCCGAATACTTGTACATCTTCTCTGGCCTTGTCGTCTCCAGGTATACGATGTATCTGGTGCACTCTTACTATCACTGTTGAAGCCCTGATTTGTTTACCAGTAATTCTTTCTATTGCAGGTTCACCTTGCATCCATCTTAGATAAGTGTTGGTTTTGGGATCCCAACGCCACTCCACATAGTACCAATCGTTGAAGTGTATGTTTATGTACTCTGCTTCTTTACCCTGCTGTTTTATGCTTTGATCCTTGAAGAGCAAGCCTCCCCAAGTACCCCCTTTGAGACTTCGACCGATCATCTTTTCATATCTACGCAGTGCTGATGTGCTAGTATACAAGTTGTGAGGTGCTACTCTGTCTTGAGTTCTATAAAAAGCTCGACCATCCCAAAGGGCATTCGTTCTGACTAGTCCTATCTGATCTGCAAGTCCTGCTGCACCTGGAGCACCACCTGCATGTATGTATATTGGGTTGAACTCCTTAGCCCATAGGACGAAATACTTGCGTGCGCTCCGCACAGGACCTACTACTGGTGACTCCCTCGTGATGAAGAATGCTATGAACCTAGATATCCCAAATTCTGCGGGTGCTTCCAGTACCAC
>JBHORE010000215.1:0-5344 GCA_042408415.1 Thermobaculum sp. | reverse complement strand
GTGGTCACTAGCCCCTCAAGCTAGCGCGTCTGCCAATTCCGCCACCTCGGCATCCAGACTACAAAGAGTATATAGAGCCTCGAGGTCGGCTGTCAAGGGATACCGTAGGTGCTGTCGCCACCTTGACCGGCTTGTGCAATGGGTTGGTTTTCCCCAGCATGATAGATAAGGGGATCTAGAGAATAATTTTTGAGGTTGTCAACAGGCTTAATCAAAAGGAACTAGCTCGAAGATTGTGGGCAAAGTTATTTGTCTAGTATAAGTGTTATCTCTACGATACTAGTAGGACTACTAAGCCCACAACAAGATTGGATCCTTTGATGCTGTTTGACACTTATTACTTCTGATGGATATTATCATCAGAACGCTGATATAAAATGTGGATGTTTCTGGCTTTATGGCTTCAACTTCTGAATTGATTGTTAAACCTAGAGACCGTATATATGCGAAACTTGGGGCTCTCGCGATTACGCGCTCCATTGTATTTCTTTATTTCTTATCTTTCTTGCTTTACGTGGCCTTATTCCTATTGCTCAGGGCAAAGAGTTTCCGTCTCACTCAGACCCTCACGTTGCAGATGTGGGGATGGTTAAAAGCTTTCTCAGATCTGCTCACCCCTTCGAGCTTTGATACTGCTACCTGGAGGAGTGCCCAAGCAGGGTTTCACGAGTTGCTTTTTGCTGTGATAATAGTGCTCTTGGTTGGATCATGGCTTCGAATATTATGGGTTCTCAAGACTTCTAATAGGAGTTTGAAGCTCTTGTGGATACTTTTGGGTGCTTTGGGTTTGAGTATACCTTTGCTGTTGTTGCCCGGAATGTTCTCTGGAGATCTCTACCTATATATGTTCTATGGTAGGATAATAGCCAAGTACGGAGATAATCCCCTGATAGTTCCCCCTAATAATTACCCGGGAGACTTTCAGCTCTACTGGATCTACTGGAAATGGCTGCCATCGGCTTATGGCCCGGTCTGGTTGATGCTTTCAGGAGCTCTAAGTGCCTTTGGGGGGGATGGATTATGGTCAAATATATTCTCTTATAAGATAGCCGTTCTTATATTGCATGCTCTAACTACGGTGGTGGTTTGGTTATGTGCAAGATCGGTTACTCCCGAACATGCTAGCTGGGCTGCTGTATTTTATGGTTGGAACCCACTGGTGTTGCATGAAACTGTGGGCAGTGGGCATAACGATGTGATGGTAGCTCTGTTTGTATCTCTTGCCGTGCTTTCAGTGCTACGCAAGAGATGGTTGTTTGCTGTTTTCTTTCTAGTGGCAGGAAGCATGGTCAAGCTTACGACAATTGTTCTCCTTCCGCCTTTGCTGCTTGTATGGCTGATGGGGTTAGAAAGCAAAAGGGAAAGACTCCTCGCATTGAGTAAGGGGACTGTGGTCGCTCTTGTTTCTGGTTGGGTATTGTACGCCCCATTATGGGCGGGTACAGCCTTGTTCACCAATTCTCTGAATAATCCTGCAGCCCAAAGATACTTGAATTCATTGTGGGAACTCATATTAATGCCCACTATGAGGGATTATTTCCCACCGCCCACCCTGGACACCCTGTTTGACATAATAAGAAACTTGCTGTTTGCTGCCTTCTTCTGTTGGATGCTCTTTCTAACTGCCAAGAAGAGAAGCCTGCAGTGGTCTTGGATCTGGCTCTGGTTTGGTTATTGCCTGACGCTTTCTTGGATATGGCCATGGTATTTCTTGCTCTTAATCGCCGTTATTGCGGTCTATAACGGGGATCTAGAGTCATCCCTCGGCGTTGCCTTGACACTTGGAGGCTTTCTGTTTTGGATGGGTTGGCCCGACCCACCGCTCCCAGCTGCTCCCTGGCTTTACTATTTTCGCTCCGTGATTCTGCTGGGTCCCGCTATCGCAGTGGTTATCATACCAAGGGTCCAGAGGTTTATGATTACCCTTCTAGGAACAAGACAAGTACAATAAGAGTATTAAAATCAGTTGAAAGTTTTTGTTAGATTGGCTAACGTCAACCTAATGTTTTAGCCTCTAGCTAGATTGGGTAAAACTAGAGAGACAGGAGGTTGGTTTTGTCTGAACAAACTTCTAAGGGAAGGATTGGTGAGCCCATAGGCAGGTTGTCCAACAAGGGCTATCTGATAGCGATGACCGTTTACATGTTGGTTGTCTCGGCCTTTACCTTCAAGGCTGGAGGATTTCTCAGACTAGATACCGTGCTCCTCTTTATGCTCATAGGTGGGGTGATTATAGGTGGAGGGCGTACTTTCCTTCGTGACTGGGTGCCCTTCGTTGTGCTGTTTCTGGCCTGGCAGATGTTGGCTGGTTATGCAGATAATGTGGGATTCAAGGCGCATAATGAGATCCTTGTAAGGGCAGAGAGATTTATAGGGTTCGGGCATATACCTACTGTGGTGCTGCAAGAGCATCTCTATGTACCAGGAAAGATCCACTGGTACGATATAATGGCAACTACTTTCTGGGCCTTTCACTTTGTTCTCCCTATTTTGTATGCGTTCATGCTTTGGGTAAACAGAAGAGATCTGTACTGGAAGTTTGTTAACTCGCTGTTGCTGCTATCTTTTGCAGGATTCTTGACTTACATGCTATTTCCCGCAGTACCTCCTTGGTTGGCATCCTATTGGGGAACTATTCCTCAGAGAATCTATCTGATCAGGGACATAGTGCTAAGTCAGCTCCACTTTGGTGGTATGTCCTTATCTATGCTGATCAAGCATGGTAACCCTAATTATGTAGCTGCTATGCCCTCTTTACATGCTGCCTATCCCACGCTGGTGTTCGTATTTAGTTTGTTCCATTGGAGGAAGTTTGCTCCTATAGCTCTCCTATATTGCTTTGGCCTGTGGTTCAGCATTATATATATAGGAGATCACTATGTTATAGACACTCTCGCAGGTATCGCTTATGCAGTAGCATCTTTCATAATTGTCTCGCTTATTTATCGCTACCTTGAGAAGAGGCGTGAGAAACTAGTCCTAGAGACATCACAAGCTGTGGAGGCTGCAGGCTAATAATGGATCCATTCGCTGACCTTATTGCTAGTCTAAGTACCGATCATGATGAGCGTGCAGGTCAACCTGCTCGAGTTGATCTGCATCGTCAATCACGTAAGGGCATACCCGAGGTCATATACGCTCCTGGTAAGACCATCGAAATAATATTTCGGAGCATGGAAGAGCTTCTTAGTCATTCAGGTAGAGCCATAGTTAGCAGACCATCATCTGAGATCAGAGAGGAGATAATTGCACGTTACAGCCATAGATATCATGTTATTGGTAATTGGTCTGTGGCTATTGAAGATCCCAATATTCCTCTCCCAACACTAGATGCCACAGTGGGGATAATCACAGCTGGCTCGTCTGATTGGCCTATAGCTGAGGAAGCTCAATTAGTAGTTCGACACATGGGATGCAGAATTATAGAGGCTAGAGATGTCGGAGTTGCCGGTATACATAGGTTGTTCCCTCCCTTGCGTGAGATGTTAGATCGAGGTATAGATGTTATCATAGTTGTAGCTGGCATGGATGGCGCTCTACCCTCAGTTGTCTCGGGATTGGTAGATGTTCCCGTGGTGGGAATACCTACATCTACCGGATATGGAGCCGGTGGACGGGGATGGGGGGCACTACTGTCTATGCTTCAGACCTGTGCTCCTGGACTATCGGTGGTTAACATAGACAACGGGATTGGCGGTGGCGCCGTTGCAGGAATGATAGCCAGACAAGTATCTAAAGCAAGGAGGGAAAATTCTAGCAATGGTAAATGAAGGTAATGTTGCACCCGACTTTACATTGCCGGATGAGAATGGTAATCAAGTTACTCTAAGTCAGTTTAGAGGACGCAAGGTTATACTGTATTTTTATCCCAAGGACGATACTCCGGGTTGTACAACCGAAGCCTGCGGTATAAGGGATAGTTTTCCTAACTTTGAAGCCTCCGGCGCTGTTGTACTTGGTGTCAGTCCAGACTCTGTAGAAAGTCACAAGAAGTTCAAGGAAAAGTACAATCTACCGTTTACACTCTTGGCAGATACCGATCACAGGGTGGCTGAGATGTATGGTGTTTGGGGCACTAAAAAGATGTATGGCCGAGAATTTACAGGTGTTCTTCGCACAACTTTCCTGATAGATGAAGAAGGCAAGGTGCAGAAGGTCTTCAAGAATGTCAAACCGGATGTGCATGCTCAGGAGCTAGTTGAAGCTCTGGCTTCCTAAGTGGGCATTAGTATAGTCCACCACAGCCACCAAAAGCTTCCTACCGCGTATAGTAAAGCTATGTATATTCGGTACCTTTCATTCCAGGATATAGCCAGCAAGGCAAATCCTGGAATGAGGTACCAAGGGTAAGCCGTAAGAAACAGCATCGGAAGAAGGGACATTGTACTTCCCCACGCAAATGCTTCTTTCTCTAAGCATGTTTTTTTGTCCTTATAAATGACAAAGGACTGTAGCAATACCCACAACATGAGTAATGCCACGCCTATCTCTGAAGCCAGTGTGCTGAAGTAGTAGGCCTTGTCAAAGTCGTAGAAGGGGGCTGTATACCTAAGCACCTGATCCCTGACTAGTAGAGGCACGAATCCTGTTACGAATAGCCTCTGCCTATCTAAAAATGCTGGAAAGGCTTTCCCCTGCCAGTAAGGCAAATATGTTGCTGCAGCCAAGAAGATGAATATACCCATAAGGAGGAATGTTCTCTTTAGTCTGTTTCTAGAGACCTCCATCTTGATTTGCGATACAAAATTGATCAGTAATAGAGGAGCAGTTGTGAATTTGGTCAGAAAAGATACCACCAGTAATATCCACCCAGTTAGGCAGCTTTTATGTTTATAGATTGCAAACAAACCTAGGACCACCAACAATCCTACAAATGCATCTAAGTGAGCATTAGCAGGACCCTCAAACAGGACCAATGGATTCCATGCGAACAAAGCTGTTGCAAATCTTCTGCTCTCACTGTTTTTGAGAAGATGCCAGATAAGGTAAGCGGTGGCGAGAACCGAAAACCCTCCCAAAAGCTTAAATCCCATGCTTGCCGCTAAGGGTGAGTTGCCAGTAATGAGGATAACTAACGCCGACAGACTAGTCCATATAGGTCCATAGACAGCTTTCAGATCTATCCAATAATTGAAGGGCAGTAATGGGCTGTTAGGTAGGTCTGCCGGAACCGTCAGGTACGGGTTAAGTCCGTGTAGTGCAAGTGATTCTCCGCTTATACCGTAGTAAAAGACGTCGGTAGAGAATAACGGTGGCGTAATGGTAGCAGCAAGTACCAGTAATACTATTGAAATCCAGAGCCAGATTCTGTTTATTCTGCTCGCTACAAAAATCAAAGATAGAA
>JBHORE010000209.1:0-12461 GCA_042408415.1 Thermobaculum sp. | reverse complement strand
GTAATGGATGTAGCGTACCGATGAAGATTATGATCCCCAGCAGGATTATTAGCTTACCTAGTATTTCCTGGAAGGCTGAGAATATCTTGGGCAGGAACAACGCGGACGCCTCTAGGGCCCACATACGGTCGATGTAAGGTGGGCTTTCTACTTGATAGAGATCAACCATCTGCTCTGAAGCCACCATCAGCGCGCGGTCGATGCTGCCCACGGTACGGTCCTCCAGCCACGAAGACGTCGTATCTAAGAGCGGCCTTAGGGCGGCTGATGCTAAGAACGTGGAGACGTACAACAGCGCTAGGGGAAGTATATGTTTGATGGGGGAAGATGACGTGACTGCGTTCACGACAAGCTTAGCTAGCCACACCTGGATCAAAGGTATAATCGCCACCACTACTATCAGGCAGATGTAAGCCAGCAGCCTGCCGATCGAATCGGATGCGAGCAACTTGAACCCTCTGTAGTAGAGAGCTGCGGCCGACATCGCTCCACTCCCAAGTTGGATCAGCCTGGATATAGGATCGCTCTGGTGCTGCTCGTTCTGCTTACCTTTCATATTGCATATGGCGATGATTGTGCGTTATACCTCTTTGCATACTCCCCCCCTAACTCCATCAACTCCTCGTGGGTGCCTTCCTCTCGCACTGTCCCGTCGTCTATAAACAGGATCCGATCCGCCATCTTGACGGTGGAGAACCTATGGCTGATCAACAACACCATCTTGCCGCCAGTTAGATTGCTGAACCTGGAATATAGTTCGTTCTCAGTGTAAACATCGAGGGCTGCGGTGGGCTCGTCTAGAATTAGTATCTGGGCATCACGGAAAAACGCCCTAGCTAGAGCGATCTTCTGCCATTCCCCGCCAGATAGGTCGGTGTCACCTAACTCGCGTCCCAGGCGCGTGTGTATCCATTTGGGGAGTTTTGCCGTTAGTTGGTATGCATCGGCTCTCTGTAAGGCTAGCAGCAACCGATCTTGATCCTCCATCCCGCTGATATCTGCGATGGCTACGTTTTCCTTGACGGTAAACTCATAGCGAACAAAGTCTTGGAATATAGCCGACATCCTGCTTCTTAGATCATCTAGATCGTAATCCTTTAGGTCCACACCATCCAGAAGTATTTGGCCCTCCTGCGGATCGTAGAACCGTAGGAGCAGCTTGACTATCGTGGTCTTGCCTGCACCGTTTGGTCCAACTAGTGCCAAAGCCTGGCCTGGCTTCCACGTGAACGAGATGCCCTTCAAAACAGGGCTGTCGCTGCTGGGATAGGTAAACCATACGTCCTGGAACTTGATTCCCCTCTCGATGGTGTGGGGTACACGCCGATGGCTTTGGGTCTGCGGTAGATCCTCTGGCTCGTCGAGCAGCTTGAACAAGCTTGGTAGAAATACGACGAACTTCGGTAGCTGGCCCAAGGTGCTGCTCAATTCCAGTAGGCTGGACTGTATCAACGTGGCTGCACCGCCGTACAGCACCAAGTCTCCTACCTGAGAGGGGTTTCGCGTCAGGTTCCATATTAGGTACATATATACCCCGGCTATGCCCAGGGCTGAAACGGTTGAGGCTAAGGATAATCTTACGGAGAGCCCCCGGCGTACTTTGTCTAGCTGTCCTAATGTGTGTTCGAAGCTGCTAGCGTATCTAAGCTGGAAGTAGGGCCAGAGCCAATATGAGCGGACGTCCTTGGCAACATCTGGAGTTAGTTGAGTTCTCTTCCAGTAACCAAGTTTACGAGATTCCGGCGTCTGTGTGTATAGATGTCTAGTGGTGCTAGTGCCGTATCTCCATCTGGCAAGCATTTGGGGCAGTGCGGTCGCCAACACCAACGGAAGCGCCAGAGGGTGTAGATGTGCCAGTGTTGCAGCCAGCCCTACCATGGTAAAGAGGTTGAGGAAGGCGCTGGTGCTCGCTGATAGCATCTCCACGCCGCTCTGAGAAGCGTGCCTGCGAACACGCTCCCAGTCATCGGCTATCTGCGGATCCTCGAAATGCGCCAGTCCGGGCCATTTGCTGGAAGCCAGTAATAGTTTCCTGTTGACCTGACCGGTAACGCGATCTGCCAGTATGCTCCTGAGGGTATCATTCAATGGTGCTAGGATCTGCCCTAGGGTAATTATCAAGACCGCTATTAGTATCAGGTATCCTAGGTGGGGTGACCAAACATGACTGCTTGAGTAGCGTCCAGATAGATTGGTAGCTATCCCGTCGACAACCAGCTTTGAGGCTACTAGCTCGGCCGTTGGTAGGATAGCTCGTAGAATGGTCGTTAACAATATACCTAATGTTAGGCTGGGGCTAGTATGCCAAACCAGTTCAATGGCTCGGCCACACAGCCGTAAGAAGTTGCGAGTGCTTTTGACCAGAGAGCCCATAGAGTGCATTCTTTCTCTCAGCAGATGACCGCGGGATTACTGCCCTCCCTTGATAGCAGTGAGGTAAATACCCCCACCTCGTATCTTCCCCTGCCCGCCCTCGACTAAGGGCAAAAAGTGAGCTGTAAGTCGTTGAATCTCAGATTCAGTTAGGGCGGCCCGCATGGCCTCTAGTATACTGGGGACCTTTGGGTTCTGAGCACGTCTTATATAGGTATCCCAACTAATTGGTCTAGCTTGCGATACGCTCACGTGCAAATTGGCGTAGATCTCTTCGAAGCCGACTGCAAGAGCGTGAGAGATCAACTCACGCTCATCGATCTCCGAGACCTGCACAAGTGGGTTGCTTAGCTGGTCGTAAGCAGCCCTTACCTTGCTTACCAAGTGACCTACACCGCCTGCTTCATATTCATCGAAGGGTTGCCTTCCCTCCATGAATCCTAGTCGACTTACCGGCTCAAATAGAGATAAACGTCCTCCTAGCTTAAGTACTCTGTATATTTCCTGAAATACTTTTAATCTATCGGTGACGAAGATCAACACTGCTCGAATTACAACTGCATCTATAGATTCGCTTTCTATACCAGTCAGATTTTTTGCTGAGGCTTGTATGAAACGACATCTATCAATTACCTGTTCCTGAGTCGCCTTTTGTCTACAATAATCTAATAAGTCTTTCGATATGTCATTGAAGATTACTATACCGTGTTTTCCGACCCTTTCAAGAGCTCCGAACGCTAGAAGACCAGTTCCAGTGCCTATATCTAGGATGGTATCTCCAGGAGCAATGAAGGCATTCGCAAGAACTCGCTCGCGTACTTGACTAAGCGAACTCTCAATCTTGACGAATTCATCCAAGTCGTCACCATATCTTCTAAAAAGCAACCATTCTGCAAAAGGGTCAGAGTAAGATTGTAACATTGGATCCCTCAAGGACGAGGTTAATAACCATTGATTTAGGTCTTATTGGCCAGGGCTTTGGCTATGGATCTAGCGATTGGCAATCCCGTATGCTCTTGTAGCCATCCCCAAGCTCCTATGGGATTCACCTCCAGGAAGACATAGGTACCATCAGTTCGAACTAGCATGTCTATGGCTCCATAGTTTAGCCCTAATATTAACATAAGATGCCTTATCTTGTTGGCTAATGGTACCGGCACCTGATGGACTTTATAGGTCAGGTCGTTATAGATGCTTCGCCAGTCTCTTGTTTGTGTAGAATAACCTAGCCTACCATCAGGAGAGTGTATCTCGACTCCATAAATCTCCTGCGGTAGGTAGATCAAGCGCAGTGCATATAGCTGTGGAACATATTCCTGAAACATGGTGCTGCATGGCACACAAGAGTCGAGGTTTTGCAGATCCTCATCGCTCACCAGAGTGGTGTAAGGTGCCCGGAGCATCAATCCGGGTCGAGGGTTCGAGTCGATGTGAAAGCTCTTACATACTATCTGTCCACCGAAATGCCGATAAAACTCTCTGAGCTCATGAGGATTGTTCGATATCATAGTCGCCGGTATGGCTAGGCCTACTGAAGAAGCCACGTGAAGCTGATAAGGCTTGTAGCTAGCTCTTAGTCCAGCATCTGGGTGATTCATCCATACTATGGGCTCTATAGATCTGAGTATTCCTCCCACGCATTCCGCACATTCAGCCTTTGCATACCGTATTACGTCTTTGTGAAGCTTGTCTCCGAAGTTGAAGTCACTTACATGACCATTCCAAATACCTGTGACCGCACTCAAGTCTATCTGCCTTCCCCCATATGATATGAGTACCCTCCATGTCGCGCCAGAAGCAATGTGGCAATCTATATTGCTTTCAAAGGGGAAGGCAGACAAGTCGTAAAAGAAATGATCGACACCGAGGGCATCGAGCTCAGATGCCACCCAATGTATAGCAGCATCCGATGGTTGTGTCATCAGCATCACAAGAGGCGATGGACTCATTTGGGGCAACCTTGTAGCTTAGTAGTGTTGCTAATCATAGAGCAAAGCTAATAAGGCTTACTCGTTAACATATATCTATGCTCTAAGAATCTTCATAGCTTTCCTTGTCTTTCTTTGTATCGTCACCCCATCCACCAGTCCAGGTGCCGCTAATGCTGGCATAGGGGTTAGACGCAATATAAGAGTCTTGCTCCATCACGGAAAGAGTTAGCGTAAATGGCAAAGCGGACTTGTCTATGGACTCCAGATCTACTACCTCTACCCGTCCCTGTACTAGTGTCTGCCATGATAGGTCTCTCGGGAGTCCGGATAGGACCAGACGTGCATGTTCCTTATATTCTGCCGTCAAAGCATCTGGTAAGATCTCGGGCTTTGGGCATTGCTTTTCAAACATGGTGTTTATATCCTCCTTTACACTTTAGTGAGCATATTATGTACTGTATTTATTAAGTTAGTATTAAGTTAGTATTAAGTTGGAGTTTGAATGGCCTTATTGGCCAAACGCTCCTAATGGCAGGGTAGAAAGAGGAAGTGTTGGTGATACAGACGCGTAATCAAAGTCCTGCTGCCCGTGATAGATAACCTGGAGGGTGCTAGGAGAGGATCGCCGGTCTACCGTTGCCCTAAATCTAGAGCACAGTATCGATGTGCGTTGCTCTGCCCTGGGGCGATGAGCTCCTGGAATTGGGCGAGCTTTAGGACGCGCTCAGGAGCATGTACCCTCCAGCTTGACTCTCCCGGTCCGCGGGCACAAGCGCTGATCTGCCCATCTGGTAGAATAATTTGGTGCGACCCAAATATATCGCTGGAGGGAGTCATGAGCGAGAAGTCGGTGTTGAGGATAGAGTACTGCACCTCTTGAGGGTATCTCAAGAGAGCCGCAGGTCTGGCGGAACAGGTGCTGCACGACTTTCACCCCGGCATCAGGGAACTGGTCCTGGTGCCCTCCTCGGGAGGAGTATTCGAGGTTAGCCTGGGAGGCGAGCTGCTGTTCTCAAAGAAGCAGGAGGGCAGGTTCCCCGACCCCGAGGAGATACTGCGGGCGCTGGAGGCCCGAGGCGTCAAGAAGGTGCCTCCCAAGCAGGAGTAAGTTCGGGGAGCAGGGAAACGACCCTGCTCCCCCCTCTTCTGGGACCTTTCTCCCCGTGCTCCCCAGCGATGCGTCACCTGGTTTGTTTGACATAATAATGAGACCCATGCGCCCTTGGATTTTTGGTCGACGACGAATAACGGGGCGCTGAGGTGCCGACGAACTTCGAGGCAAAGAAGATGTACTTTGTGCCAGATAACGTTGTGAGAACGATGCAGGACCTGTATGGGGAGGCGGGCAGGCTATGGGCAGAGCAGTTGCCTGCCATCTTGGGGGAGCTGTCCGAACGTTGGGGGGTGGAGGCGGGTCCACCGTTTCCGGATCTCTCCTGCAATTACGTATGCCAGGCGGTATTGCCTGATGGTCGGTTGGCGGTCATCAAGCTGGGGCATCCCCAAGACGATGCCTTCTGGCACGAAGCCGAGGCCCTGCGTGCCTTCGACGGCCGAGGGGCGGTACGGCTGCTTGCCGAGGATCGGCAGCTTACTGCGTTGCTGATCGAGAGGGCCTTTCCCGGTGACTGGTTGACCATCGTGGGCGATGACGAGGCGATGACGGCGGTGGCTGCCGGGCTGCTACGCGACCTGCATGTGCCGCCTCCCGAAGGGCATACACTGCCCACCTTGGAGCTGTGGTGCGAGGGGCTCTGTAGGTTGAGGACCTTCTACGGGGGCGGCACTGGGCCATTCCCGCGCCGATTGGTAGAGGCGGCTGAGTCCTGCTTGCGCGAGCTGTTGGCCGCTCCGGTGGAGCCTAAGCTGCTGCACGGCGACTTTCACCACTACAATATATTGTCGGCTGAAGATGGATGGATGATCATAGATCCCAAAGGGGTGGTTGGGGATCCTGCATATGAGGTGGCTCCATTCATGCTCAACCCTGGGGATATGGATAAGGCGCCGCGTCGAGTGTTTGAGCGTAGGTTAGAGATTCTAACCGATGTGACCGGCTTGGACGGGCAGAGGATCGTGCGCTGGACGGTGGTGCACGGCGTGCTTGCTGCCTGGTGGGGCGTGGAGGACCACGGCAGCCCATGGGAGGATGCGCTGCGGATAGGGGAGATCTTTCTCTCTATGCTATAGCGACATGCTGGATACCTTTAGAGGGCCTTGCTGCTGGGTCATGGGTGCTGGTCATGACTTCTGAGCTATGGAGAAGCCCCTGCGCTCCATGGCTCCCCAGCTGCTGTCCTTCCGGAGGTAGGACACTACGGCCCAGGCCCTCCAGGCAGTCGTAAGCTGCCTGTACCCGAAGTTCTCCAGCACTCCAAACAGCAGTAGCTTGAAGAGGTCTCGCCAGTGAGCGTATCTTCTGAACCTGAACTCCTCAAGCAGCACGGCCGCGGTGGACATCAGCACACCCAGACCTATCGCTGCTGCAAAGAAGGCGATCGCGAATGGCAGGTTGACTATCCCTAGCAACAACCCCACTACCAGAGCTAAGTAGCCCACCAGCTCAACCACGGGGCCCAGCATCTCGAATAGGAAGTAGTAGGGCATGGCCAGCATGCCTATCAGCCCGTAGCCGGGGTTAAGGAGCATCTTCTTGTGGCGCCATAGGGTATCGATCAGCCCCCGGTGCCAGCGGTCGCGCTGTCGACGGAGCACTCTGAAGGTGGCCGGGACCTCAGTCCAGGCCACGGGGTCGGGGACGAAGCTCACGTGGTACCTGCGGTTGCGCTCGCGCAGCAGCCTGTGCATGCGCGTCACGACCTCCATATCTTCGCCAACGGTGGAGGTTTCGTACCCACCGACCGATATCAGGTCCTCCCGTCGGAACATGCCGAAGGCCCCAGAGATTATCAGGAGGCAGTTGAGGCGGCTCCAGGCAGTGCGCGCCGCCAGGAAAGCTCGTAGGTACTCCACGACCTGGAAGGTGGGCAGCGCCTCCTTGGGGGCTCGCACGTCCACCACTCTGCCGGTCTCCACCTTGCAGCCATTGGCTACTCTCACGATGCCTCCCACGGCCACCACATCGCTCGACTCTATCATGGGACGGGCTACACGCAGCAGGGCATCTTCCTCGAGGATGATATCGGCATCGATGCAGCACACCAGGGGGTAGCTAGCTGCACAGATACCGGCGTTGAGGGAGTCCGCCTTGCCACCGTTCTCCTTGTCTATAACCAATAGATTGGGGTACTTGCTGGAGGCGTACACGCCCTTGATGGGAGCCGTGCGCAGGCGCAGCCTTATAGGTTGGTCCGACTCCCACAGGTCGAACTCGCGCTTGAGCACCTCCATGGTACGATCCCTGGAGCCATCGTTTACGACGACCACTTGGTGACGAGGGTAGCGCAGGGCCAAGAAGGAGCGCACGCTGTCGGCGATGGTGGCTTCCTCGTTGTACGCGGGCACTATGAGAGATACAGGGGGAGCGTAAGCTGATGTGAATAGCTCCGATAGCCCACTGAAGATCTCTCTACGAGAGTAGTCTACTATCTCGAAGAACGAGATGACGTAGAGCAGCAGGTATATGCCGTTGAGCACCAGGAAGTAGCAGAGCACGAAGGCGTTGACGACCAGGACGAACTCAGAGATGCTCATGATGCCTCCTTGTTAGCTAGATGCGTGCGAGTTCTGGGTCCCTCTCTGAGGATCGGCTCGAACTGTTGCAACCACTCGTGCCTGCCGGCTTCCTCGAGCAGCCTGCGCAGGTAGCCCGTGTTATGGGTATAAGAGAGGCCCTGGACCGCCCTGCGTAGCATCTCCTCGGCCTCTTGTGAATGGCTGCTACGTGCTATCAGCCTGCGTAATATCCCCTCCGATTCAAGTGTGGCGGCTGCCCTGTCGCTGGCGTAGGAGTCTGGATCCCAGAGCGCATCTATTAAAGCCTGCTCGCCTTTGCGTCCCATGTTAGCGAGTGCCCTGCTAGCATTGAGGCGTACCCACCACTGTGGATCTCGCATCAGCTCTCGGAGCAGGGGTATGGTAGAGGTGTCGCCTATCATACCGAGGGCGTTCGCGGCCTGAGCCCTCACTGGCCAGTCACGGTCGCGAGCACACCTAGCGATCAGCTCCACGTCCTCGGGGTCCCCTACCTTGCCCAATGCCGCCACGGCCTGCGCCCTCACGTTCTCGTCCTGCCCGAAGGAAGCTGCGTGCCTCAATGCTGACCTAGCTTCGTGGGCTCGCAGCTCGCCGAGTATCCTGGCAGCTAGTACCTGTGCCCTGCGGTTCCCACTACTTAGCGCGCGCGTTAGATGGGGGATGGCTGTCATACCTAGGCGATGGAGGTTTTCTGCCACCCTCAGGCTGGTGAGCTCGGATGGGTCCGATAGGGCTCGCGCGAGGGCATCGGCAGCATCGTCTCCCCCGATGCGGGCCAGTGCCCTGGCGGTGACCGCTCTGACGGTCTCATCGGGGTCGTTCAGAAGCGCCCTCAGCCTGGCCACGACCTCGTGGCCAGCCAGGTAGCCCAGGCATTCTGCGGCTCGTGCCCTTCGCCAGCGCCTGGAGGACCTCAACTGGCGTATGTAGTGGTCCCGCAGCCCAATATCGGTCGCTAACTGCCGTAGGCGCTCCAACTCGCTGCCTCTCAACACCTCCATATGGTGGATGAGCACTGCAACCAGCACATCCCTCTCCCAGGGCTTGTGCTCAACTAGTTCTGAGGATGTGAATCCTGTAGATAGGAAGTCCTTGATCGCTTCTTCAAAGCGGTTTTGAGTCCTTTCCTTCCAGATCGAGTAGATGTTCCTGCTGATCCTGAAACCCAGAGTGATCACCAGCACCAACACGTTGAGGATGAACATTACGAGGGCGGCCGTGAGGATCAAGTTCATGGCAAGCTCCTGTTTTGACCCTTAGCTGATGTACAATCTGTGTAGATGTAGTCGTGATGGGTGGAGATGTTGATGGAGCAGACAGGCAAGATCCTGGTGGTGGATGATGACAGGGTCACGCGCCGCATAGTGACGGTCAAGCTGTCGGGGTTGGGGTACGATGTTGAGGAGCTGGAGGATGGCCAGGCAGCGTTCGAGAGATTATCCTCTGGTGACCCTCCCCTGCTGGTGATAGTCGACCAATCGATGCCGCGCATGACAGGCCTAGAGTTCGTGCGCGCCGTGCGCTCCCATCCCGACGAGCAGATAGCCTCAATTCCGATCATCATGCTCACCTCGCATCAATCTGAGGATGCCATCGTGCGTGGGCTCGAGGCGGGACTCGACGACTATGTTATAAAGCCCTTCAGCCCAAACGAGCTGGCGGCCAGGGTACGTACTGTGCTGTGGAGGTTTCAGCGCGCATCTCGTAGGAGTAGAAGCTAGCTCATGCATCGCCGCTCCACCCCAACACCGTGTTTCGGCCTTGCTGTTTGGCCCTGTACAGCGCCTCATCCGCCAGCCTTATAACGGTGTGAGAGGCCCTATCTGGCGCTTGAGACACGTCAGCTACCCCGGCGCTGATCGTCACTACTTTATGGTTGTCCTGTCGGCCCTCGTGGGAGATGCCCATGCCCTGTACTGCTGATCTCACCCTGTTGGCCACCTGCAAGGCTGTGTGGCAGTGTTGCTCGGGCAGCAACAGGAGGAACTCCTCGCCCCCGTACCTGTAGACGCTGTCCGAGGCGCGGCAGCATCCTAGTATGGTGCGGGCTACAGCGCACAGGGTTTTATCTCCAGCGGAGTGGCCGTAGGTGTCGTTATAGCTCTTGAAGTGATCGACGTCGAAGAGGGCCACTGCGTAGGTGTGGCCGTACCGGGCAACCCGATTATCTATCGATATCATATCCTCCTGTAGCCTGAGCCTGTTGTACGTGCCGGTGAGGGAATCTATGCGTGCCTGCTGGTAGAGCTGCTCGTTGAGATCTCGCAGCTGCTGATGCAGGGATGTGATCCTGTGAGCGGCAATCAGCCTGGCACGCAGCTCCACCTCGTCCAGAGGCTTGCGGAGGTAGTCATCCGCACCGGCCTCCATCCCATGCAGCAGGTGGTCGCGATCACCTAGGCTTGTCAGGAAGATGAAGTAGGTGTAGGAGTCGCCCTGCTCCTGCCGTATGCGCTGGCAGAGCTCGAGGCCATCCATACCAGGCATCAGCCAATCGCTCAGCACAACGTCCGGCCTGTGCTGGAGGTATAGCTCAAGCGCCTCCTGTCCATCCTTGGCGGTTATAAGCTCATGCCCGATCTTGCGAACCGCAAGCTCTATGAGTCTGCGAGATAGGTTATCGTCTTCGGCGATGAGTACCTTCACTATTTACTCCCCATCTCCTCAGCCAAGATACCGTGTAGCCTGCGCAGCTCCGCTTCCAGCGAGGGGAACATCTCCCTTGCCGGCGCGATCTCTCCTTGACTGCCCAGTTGCTGCAGCCGGAGGCACATCTCTTCCAGTCTCTCTGCGCCGAAGTTGGCGCAGCTGCCCTTGAGGGCATGGGCTTCGCGCTCCAACGCCTGCGCGTTGTTAGCCTCCAGAGCTGCTCTCATAGCTTGGAGGCGCTCGGTGGAGTCGGAGATGAACATCTCCAGCAACTCCCTGAAGACATCCTGGTTGCCCGACATCTCGCGGATGGTGTTGAGCGCTTGCCTGCTGAGTACCTCTGCGTTCTCCCTCATGCGGTTTACTTCTCCTCCGATATCTGTAATTGCGTCCATCTCTCTAGCATCTCTCTTAGCTTATCGAGGGTGAGTGGCTTGCTTAGGTAGTCGTCCATACCTGCTGCCAGACAGGTCTCCCTGTCCCCCTCCATGGCATTGGCGGTGAGGGCAATAATAGGTATGTGATGTCCGGTCTTGGTCTCTAGCCTGCGGATGCGCCTGGTGGCTTCGTAGCCGTCCATCTCGGGCATCTGGCAGTCCATGAGCACTAGGCAGTATTCTTGACCGCGATGCTCCACCTCTTCCAAGGCTTGCCGGCCGTTCTCTACGGTACGCACGGCATAGCCCAGCTTCTCGAGCTGCAAGGTGGCCAGCCTTCGGTTTACCGGGTTGTCCTCAGCCAGCATCACGATTCTGCCGACTTCCTCTGTCGGCAACTCTGCATCCGATGGAGGCGGGATCGGTTGAGAGGTCTGGCTGTGGGTTTGTGCTCGGCGGGAAGAGATGTTGGCTAGCACATCCATAAGTTGTGACTGTCGGATAGGCTTGATTAGGTAGGCGCTGAACCCTGCTTCCATAGCTCGCTCACCCTGCCCATCCTCATGATGGGCAGTTAGCAGGATCAGCTGCGTGTCGGGTGCCAGCTGCCTGAGCTCCCTGGCCAGCTCTAGCCCGTCCATGTCCGGAAGAAACAGATCTATGATCGCCAGGTCGAACCTTTCTGCTCTTGCCATGCTCAGCGCCTCCTCTCCGTTGGCTGCCTCTCGACAGCGCATGTGCCAAGATCGCAGGTACTCACGGAGAATCTGGCGATGGGACTGGTGATCATCTACGATGAGTACACTCATTCCCTCAGGAAGATACATCTCTAGAGGTTGTGGCTGCTCGACCGCGACGATCTTAAACTTGGCAGTGAATCGGAATGTGGACCCAGATCCCAGATTGCTCTCCGCCCAGATGGTGCCTCCCATCAGCTCCACCAACCTCTTGGAGATCGTTAATCCCAGGCCCGTACCGCCGTAGCGCCTTGTGGTGGATGCATCTGCCTGCGTGAAAGGCTGGAACAGCTTGGATAGTGCCGAGGGCGCGATACCTATGCCCGTATCCTCCACCTCGAACAGCAGCTCGATCTCGCTGTCGATGGTGCGCTTGGGTAAGACCCGTACCAGCACCTCACCTTGCTCGGTGAACTTGATGGCGTTGCTCAGCAGGTTGAGCAACACCTGGCGGAGCCTTGCGGGATCGCCTATCAGGGTGCGAGGTATGGAGGGATCTACGAACGTCATCAATGAGATGCCCTTGCCTCTAGCAGTACCTGCGAGCATCTCCGATGTGCCCTCCACCAAGGACACCAGGTCGAAGTCCACCTCCTCCAGCACCATCTTGCCGGCCTCGATCTTTGAGAAGTCCAGGATGTCGTTGATGATCGAGAGCAGCGACTGGGAGGAGGTCTGGATAGTCTGCACGAACTCGCGCTGCCTCTCGGAGAGAGGTGTATCCTTGAGCAGCTCCG
>JBHORE010000203.1:0-12377 GCA_042408415.1 Thermobaculum sp. | reverse complement strand
GATGCTGTGGGAGTACTAGCAGTGCACCTGGTATACACCATAGAGGAGTTTCCAGATCTCAGCAAGAACGTTTCTGGCAGCGCCCTAAAGTGGCTAGAGATTATAAAGCATAAGGATATCCAAGACTGTTACGACGCTCTCAGATCTCAAGGAATGACGATATACACAACCTACTTGGCAGATCCGCAAAGAAGTTATGACCTGTACTCTCTAGACCTCACCAAGCCAACTGCTCTAGTATTCGGGAACGAGCAGAGGGGAGTCTCAGAGGAGGCTTCAAGACTAGCTGACGGTAACTTCGTTATCCCGATGGTGGGGATGGTCCAAAGCCTGAACATATCCGTGGCTTGTGCCGTGACTCTGTACGAAGCACTAAGGCAGAGACGCACAGCTGGGCATTATGATCATCCCAAGCTAACTCAGGATGAGATCTCCAAAAGGCTTAAAAGGTGGTTAGAGAGGGAAAGAAGGTCAGTAGACGTGCTATGAAAAATCCTTGTAACCCATAAATCATGATTTTTGCTGTCTAATCTATTCCAATAGATCTAATTAGTAGTTAAAGTAACTATAACCGTGCAGTCAAAAGACAAATATTTCATGATCGATACGGCAATAGGAAAGTTGTATATAGCCTACAACTCTGTAGGCATTAGCGCCTTATATAAAGCCTCAAGCGACGACGAGTTCAAATCCTACATCCGGTCAACGTTAGGTCGTGAGCTTTTGCTAGACCAGCAAAACTCAATTGGACTAATTCAAGAGATACTAGATTACCTTAATGGCAAAGGCGTTGCTGAAACTAGGCTCGCGTTTGATCTTACTAGCTTGAGCGAGTTCCAGCGCACTGTGCTTTTGACAACATTGAAAATACCTAGGGGCCAAGTAAGAACCTATAGTTGGCTAGCAGAACAGATAGGAAATCCCAAAGCTTCAAGAGCAGTGGGCTTAGCTCTAGCTAGAAACCCCATCCCGATTTTGATACCTTGCCACAGAGTAATACGTAGTGATGGCCTTATAGGTAATTATATCTTCGGTTCGGATTGCAAAAGATACTTATTAGCCTTGGAAGGCATAAACTTGCAAGAAAGCACAAATCCCAAAAGCTCACATAGGAATATTAGAGTCCTAACTACGCAAGACGCAGACCAACTATCTCTACAATTCTAAGAGGGTCATTATTGTATCTTTCTACAAAATACCCGAACCAAGTCAACAAATTGTAATCACTATACCTGTTCAAAGTTTTACCAGCTTTTTACCTCACAATTACTAAACATTTATGCCTAATATTGACAGGATACCGCTTTGGAATGATAATCTACTACAAATTGCAACCATATCCTTACAAACCCTGGAGGAAAACATAGATGATGCAAGGCAGGAGAATAAGTCGGCGGGGATTTTTGAAGCTATCGGCTATGGCTGCGGGAGGAGCAGTACTTGCTGCTTGTGGAGGAAGCACTGCAAACAACACGCCATCTGCAAGCCAACCAGCTGCCTCGCCTACTATGGGAGCAAGTCCTCAACCAAGTGCACCTAGTGCATCGCCAACGGCGGTAGCTAGCACACCTCCAAGCTCGCCAGCCGCATCACCTACTGCCGCTGCAAGCCCATCTGGAAGTCCAGGAGCAACACCAGGAACCTCAGGTAGTGTACCCAATGTACCTTACATAGCGACTCCCGTTACCTACCAGGGAGAGTACAAGGAGGCACCTTCCCTTGCTGAACTAGTGAAAGCCGGCAAGCTGCCACCTGTAGATCAGAGACTGCCAAAGAACCCCTACGTGGTACCTCATAAATGGGTACAGCAAGGCAAGTATGGCGGCAAGATGGAAATGCTCAACTCCAGCGCTGATGACTGGGGAACCACCCACTTTATACAGGAATCTATGTATGGTCACTCACCACTAAGATATCTCAATGATGGTTTGACTATAGGTCCGGGTCTAGCCGAGAGCTGGGAATCAAACGAGGATGCTACAGTCTGGACTTTCCACTTCCGTGAAGGCCTCAAGTGGTCCGATGGCCATCCATGGACAGTAGATGACATCCTCTTCTGGTGGGAGGATATGGTCCTCAACGAGGAGATACCGGAGGGACCGCCAGATGACATGAGATCTGGTAAGGGCACCATTGGCAAGATGAAGAAGATAGATGACTATACCTTGCAACTCATATTCGATGCGCCCGCTCCAGTGACGCCTGAACGTCTAGCTGCTTGGGTCAACAGAGGTATAGGGCCTACATGGATGGCACCTAAGCACTACGCTCAGAAGTTCCATAAGAAATACAACCCGAACGTAAAGAAAAACTGGACTGAGGATTTCGCATTTCCTTGGGGCAAAGCCGTTGACTTTACTGCAAATCCTGATTGCCCAACTATGACTGGCTGGAAGCTCAAAGAATACAAGAAAGGTCAATATTCTATCTGGGAGCGCAATCCTTACTATTGGTGTATAGACAGATGGGGCAACCAGCTGCCCTATATAGACAACCTGATAATGAGGAATATACTGGACCCAGAAGTACTTAAGCTGAAGTTCACACAAGGTGCTGCCGACTTCGTGCATGGTGGATTCGAGCCTATATCACCAGCCGACTATGCACTACTTAAGCAATCCGAGCAAAAAGGCAACTACCAGATGATATTCTGGGATTCGGGTTCTGGTACTGGCTCCATCTTCTTCTTCAACCACGACTACCCTGATGAAAAGATGCGAGAGTTGATTCGCAATCCCAAGTTCAAGCAAGCTCTCTCTCATGCCTACAACAGGGAAGCAGTTAGGAAGCTAGTGTACCTGGATACTGGAGAAGTCACCACAGGTACACTAAGCCCCAAGGGAGTGAACTTCAACATCAACGAAGAGGGTAAGAAGCTGTACCAGCAATGGCGTGATTCTTACTTAGAATACAATCCTGAAAAAGCAAAGCAGATCCTTGACGAGATAGGTGTAGTAGATAAAGATGGCGACGGTTGGCGAGAGATGCCCGATGGCTCCAAACTAGTGGTTTACCTAGATTACCAGGCAGATACACCACAAGGTGGTGAGCATATGCGTAAAAACGAGCAGCTCGCCGCTGACTGGAAGGCTATAGGCATAAATGCCAAACTTAATCCTGTTCCCCCAACAGGTTGGGATGACAGATGGAACTCCGGAAAGTTGATGAGCACCACGACTTGGGAAGTGGGAGACAACAGCATACTTATATACCCAGGGTGGGTAATTCCTGTTGAGCCCGCGCACTGGGCGCCACTCCATGGAGCTTTCTTCCAAGTTATAGGTACCCCCAAGCAGAACCAGCAGAAGAACATCAACCCTTGGAAGCGTAACCCACCTAGAATTGGGCCATTCGACAAGGAGTTCTTCGAACCAGTTAAGACCTTGTGGGATCTCTACAACAAGGCCAGAGTTGAAGTAGACCGCATGAAGAGAATAGCGCTGGAATGGCAGATCATGAAGCTTCACATAGAACAGGGGCCTTTCTTCCTTGGCGTGGTTGCCAACTGGCCAAGAGTAGAACTAGTCAAAAACGGTCTTATGAACGTACCGAAGAGGGAAGATCTGACACTGCATGGATGGGTAAACCCCTGGATACACCCAACACCAGCTGTCTACGATCCAGAGACATGGTATTGGGACAATCCAGAACAGCATCAAATGCAGTCCTAAACTTTGGGGTCTGGTTGCAGGGGGCGGTTTCCTGCCCCCTGCATTTTTATCCCGTGTTCTGTAGCCCTGCAGCTATACCATTGATAGATAGAAAGACTGCTTGCAGTATACTCTCACGCTCCTCCTTATGATCCTCAGTATCAGGAATTGTTCGCAACTTGCGTAGCAGGGCTACCTGTATGTAGCTTATTGGATCTACATAAGGATTCCTGAGCATAATAGATCTCTGAAGCACCGGTGCATTATCGAGCAACCTGTTCAGCCCAGTTACCTTAATTACCCAGTAGACAGTTCTTTCGTATTCTTGCTGTATCCTGGGCCATACCTTACTCCACACATCTGGGTTGCTCACCAATCCCGCGTACATACTCGCTACGTGTATATCAGCTTTAGATAGTATCATCTGAGCGTTATCTATGGTGGATCGGAAGAACATCCACTTCTGATACATCTCCTGAAGTATCCTGAGCTTAGAATCGTCCCCAGCAACATACTTCTCTATAGCAGTCCCAAGACCATACCATCCTGGTAAGGTATGCCTGCTCTGCATCCAGGAGAAAACCCAGGGGATGGCCCTAAGCTGCTCGATATCAAAACCACTCTGCCTGCGGACGGGGCGTGAAGCTATGGGTAGCAGACTTATCTCGCCTATAGGGGTAGCTTCGCGGAAGTACTCTACGAACTCAGGCGTCTCATACACCAGATTCCTATACTCTCTATAAGAGTAAGCACTCAAAGTGTCCGCGGCTTCCTGCCACTCTGGTTCTATTCTGCTCTGGTTTTCTATAACGGTTGGGCTTAGGCTCACTCTGAGTAGAGCGTTCAACACCTGCTCCAGATATCTCTTTGCAATCGCAGGATTGCCATACCTGGCAAATATAACTTCACCTTGCTCGGTAAGCTTGAGCTCACCATGTATAGTATCAGGAGGTTGACCAAGTATAGCCATATGCGTCGGCCCACCACCTCTACCTATCGCCCCGCCTCTACCATGGAATAGCCTCAGCGTAACGCCTCTCTCGGAGCACACAGCGGCCAGACGCCTCTGAGCTTTGTAGAGCTCCCAACAGCTCGTGAAGAAACCACCGTCCTTATTGGAGTCCGAGTAACCTATCATCACCTCTTGGTGATCACCCCATGCCTTGACATTGCATCTATATATAGGGTCATCCAGGAGGCTAGCCATTATATTACCGCACTCGTTTAGATCATGTATGCTCTCAAAAAGTGGGACAATCTGCAGCCTGCTCCAGCCCTCAGATACTGATAACAATCCTGTTTCCCTGGCTAGAAGCTGAATCTCAAGCAGATCAGCAGCAGATTGAGCAAAGCTTATTATGTAAGTGTCACAAGCTTCTTTTCCAATCTCCTCCTGGATGGTTCTGATAGCATCAAAAACAGCGATTGTTTCTTCGGTGGAAGGTGAGAAGTGGTGAACCTTACCTATAATTGGTCGATTGTCTCTAAGCAAATTACGCAGGAGTTCAGCTTGCTCCTCGCTACTAAGCTCCAAGTACCTATCGCATATACCTACCGAGGATAGCACCTCCGCTATAGCCTGGCTATGACGAGCGCTGTGCTGCCTCACATCTATCTTCGCAAGATGAAATCCAAATACTTCAGCAAGCCTCCGGAAGTCCTCTACTGCTCCTAAGGCCAGTCTGTCTCCCTTGTTCTGCCTCAGACTATTGACGATCATGTCTATATCTGCATAGAACTGATCTACACCCTCATAAGCAACGTCGGGCTGAGGCTTCTGTCTGGTTTCCATAGCGGAGAGAGTATTCTTTAGCTTTTCTATCATGAGGCCTATCTTCAGGCGATACATCTCGTTCTTGTTTCTCTCCTCTATCCTTTCAGAGGCCTCAGGAAGGATCTTTCTCTCCTTCTCTATGGACTGCATGAGCTCATCGCTCACCCCAGCACGCCGAACACTCATCGATAGGTGCCTGCGAAGCCTGTCGAGCTGGGATATATAGTGCCTCAGCAACACGCCTTTCTGGAGGCGTGCTGTACGTATAGTTACTTCAGGTGTAACATTAGGGTTGCCGTCTCTATCTCCCCCCATCCAAGTACCAAATTGAATGACAGGGGGTATCTGGAAACTCCAGTCTTTATACACCGATTTCAAGGCGTCTGATAACTCTCTGTAGACGGAGGGAAGGATCTCAAACACGCTTTCCTGGAAAAAGTAGAGGCTGTTATAGACCTCATCTAGAGGAGTAGGTCTAGTTTCTCTGAAGTCGTCTGTCTGCCAAAGAGCTGTCACCACTTCCCGTAGCCTATCTATAACCATCTCACGCTGGGTAGGAGTCAGAAGGGCATCATCAAGCAAGGCTATGAGATTAGATATATGTCTAAGGTGCATCAAGGTTGTTCTGCGCCTGGACTCAGTAGGATGGGCGGTGAATACAAACCTTGCCCTGAGTCTGTTCAACAGCTCCTGCAGCTGCTCATCCGATATACCTTCGTTATACAGATCTCTTACAGCCTCTCTAATCGATCCCTCCAGAGGCTCAGGATAGCTGCTAATCTCCCTTTGCCTGAGCACCCTTACCCTATGGTTTTCTTCAGCGAGATTCACGACCAGAAAGAAAAGGTTAAAGGCACGTATTACATCAAAGGCTGTCGCAGGATCAAGCTCGGAAGTTATCTGGACTAACTCACGATGGAGCTCCTCTGAGTACCTGGTACGCAAGGCTATAGAGGTAGTTCTAAGCTTTTCTACTATGTCAAATAATCGCTGACCGCCTTGTTCTATGAGCACATCTCCAACTATGCTCCCAAGGAGGCGCACGTCCTCGCTCAACTTATCACCAGTGCCAGCTCTCTCTATCGCCATACCTCTACCTACCAGATGTTATTTCAAGACCATTTTGCATTGTTGATCTACAATAACTCAAGTACAATAAGGGCCCAATAATTGCTGTAACCGCGCCTAAAGGCGATTAGGCCATTTTTCGTATCACCAGGAGGAAGGCCATGGAAAAACCAAGAGTGGGACTTCTGGTAGGAAGAGAGAAAAATCTGGTCAGTGCACTTTTACAAGAGATCACATCCAACTATCCACACGTAGATATGCAAATCGTCAGGCTAGGAGCAGTAGAGCTGGGAGAAGACTGTAGATATTCTGTTATTGTTGACAGGCTTTCGCATGTAGTCCCATTTTACAGGGCCTACCTCAAGCATGCCTTAATAAGTGGTGTCTATGTTATCAACAACCCGTTTGTATCTTCCTCAGATGATAAGTTTCATCAGATATCTCTGGCTCATAAACTAGGTCTACTAACACCCAAAACTGTACTACTACCCAATCACTACTTTTTGGAAAATTATTCTCCATCCCGAGAGCTAGCAAGCCATCCACTACCAGTTGATTGGTACGAGGTAGCAGAAGAAGTAGGTTTACCCTGCATATTGAAGGACGCAGAAAAAGGAGAGTGGTCTGAGCTACATATATGCCACTCAGTAGATGAGCTTATGGAAAACTACCGACATACATCGACGAGAACAGTCATGGTACAGGAACTCATAGACTGGAATCTTTTTGTTCGTTGCCTGGTTATAGGAGAGGAAGTTATACCTATGTACTTTGACTTTCAGAAGAAGAGATATCTACCTGGTAGTCAAGGAATACCCAATGAGCTCGAAGCGCGTATTATGTCGGATTCAGCTAAGGTAGTCAAAGAGCTTGGCTACGATATAAACCTGGTGGAATGGGCCATCTGTGAGGACAAGGCTTTTCTTATAGATTGCCTCAACCCAATACCGGATATCGATCCTGATGCCATGGAAGAATCAGATTTTAAGTGGGCAATCAAGGCACTTGCTGAGCTCCTAAATCAGCTAACTATAAAGATAGCTAATGGAGAGCCCATCTACAGAAACCCAAAGCTAGGATCCTAGAACATATCCTAGAACATATAGATCGCTATTCATTCCTAGGTCATATAATTGATCGGACGATTACGCAACTGATAGAGGTGAGTAACCATGTCAAATAATAGTCACATACAGGAAGCTACCCTTGGAGGTGGTTGCTTCTGGTGCATGGAGCCCGTATTCAAGGACCTCAAAGGTGTTATAGAGGTGATTCCAGGCTACTCAGGAGGACATGTACCCAATCCCACATATGAGCAAGTATGTACCGACACAACCGGGCACGCGGAGGTCGTCAACATAAAGTTCGACCCTAGTCAAATCTCGTTTCGGGATCTATTAGAGGTCTTCTTCTCGGTACATGATCCAACTACCCCCAATAGACAAGGTGAGGATGTAGGCACTCAGTATAGGTCAATCATCCTGTACCACGATGAAGAGCAGCGAAGGATCGCGCAGGAGGTGATTGAAGAGCTAACTAGGAACAATGTGTGGAAGAACCCTATAGTAACGCAAGTTGTACCCTTTGAAGCCTTTTACCCAGCAGAGGAATATCATTGGGATTACTTCCGTCGTAATCCTCACCAAGCCTACTGCAGACTGGTAATAGCCCCGAAGTACGAGAAGTTTCGCAAGAGATATGTAGATCTAATAAAGCAATAGGGGTAAATGCCGTGCCATATGAAACAATTATTAGCGTACAAGAGGCAGCAAAGCATTTACAGGATCCACAATGGGTCTTTATAGATTGTCGCTATACACTTGGCAATCCTGAGCAAGGTCTAAGGGATTATCTTCAAGCTCACATACCAGGCGCGGTATATGCACACCTGGATAAAGATCTATCCGGGAAAGTAATACCGGGCAAGACAGGACGTCACCCACTCCCTGATCCAAAAGACTTCGACGAGACTATGTCTCGGCTTGGCGTCTCGCAAGAATCACAAGTCGTGGCCTACGACGAGCAGACTGGTGCTATGGCAGCCGCCAGGCTCTGGTGGCTGCTCAGATGGGCAGGGCACAATAGCGTAGCTGTCCTAGATGGAGGCTTTAGAGCATGGGTTGCTAATGGCCTTCCAGTTGTTAGTGGGAATGAGATTAGAACTAGGACCGAGTTTCACGGTAAATACAACCACAAACTTATAGCCTCTGCCGATGACCTTCTTGCAGGAATAGCTTCAAAGTCTTGCAAGATAGTTGATTCAAGAACAAATGATAGATACAGGGGAGAAAATGAGACCATAGATTCAAAGGCAGGTCATATACCCACTGCAGTATCGTTACCATATACCGAAAATCTGGATGCAGGCCGATTCTTCAGATCACCTCAAAGCCTTAGAGAAAGATTTGCCCCGCTTGTAGAGCAATATCCTCCAGATTCCATAGTGTTTTACTGTGGATCCGGAGTAACTGCAGCTCACAACGTCCTTGCATTTGCTCACGCTGGATTAGGAATGCCAAAGCTGTATCCAGGTTCCTGGAGCGAGTGGATAACGGACGAAAGCAGACCCATATCTACAGGTGATGAGTAAAGAACACACATATTGTGAGTGACGCGATCAAGGTCACAACAACCCCAAGAATTCTGAGCACTTCTTTCTGCGCACGCCCTTTACTGGTGGACACTTATGATATGCAACGAACTAAACATCTGGCCAGTACTAAGCAGTAGTCTTGCCCTGTTTTGCTTATGTACAAGATCGGAACTTAGAGGTGCATGATATGGACCTTGCATATTCCGAAACTTACTTTTCAAAGAGATTTCAGATATAGAAGTATCGGCTGCAAGGAAAACGTGAATATAGATTTTGACCCTTATGAGTACTGGGCGCAGAACGTTCCAGAAGAATATAAAGTAATAGATATAAAATGAGTATTCACATATTAGCAGTTAGTTCCCGTAGACTAAGAGAGCTTTAAAAGCTTGGACTAGCTAACACAATATATGACTTGAGCAGTAAGTCTAAAAATATGGCAATAAGAGAAAAATTGCTTCTAATAGACGAGAGTAGTATTACTTTAACGCCCAATAGTACTTAGAAATACAGGAGGCAGCGATTTGCCGTCCTGTACAGGATATTACCTAAAATCTCTCCGTAAGCAAACATTTCTAGTATTCGAAACCTTTTCTAGACCATAAATACACTTTACTTCTTAGCAGCGGTGATATAATGCATGTCATCAATGGACGCAGCTCAACAAGGAGGCAAAACCTATAGAGACTTTTATCTTTTATTATGAATATATCGATTAAAGGCGAGATTTTTATCTTAGGCGAGCTAAAGATATCGCTGCTATAAACCCTTTACTTATACCTAATACTCTTCGTTTGAGTTATCTCTAATTTTTTCATAATACTATTTACTCTGCACTAGCCTGCTAACATAGAGCTCCACAAATATCGATGATTGATAACAATTGCCAATTTGTCAAGACAAGCTTAGGGAATCGGCCTTCACCAAAGTAGGAAAATTTCTTAGACTTTGCGATCATAAACACTCGTCGTCCGCTGAACCATTGTTGGTAATAAGATAAGCCCGCCATGAATCCTGCATGAGAGCCAATGTTTGTTGTAATAGATAGCCATGGCTGGACTAAAAGTTGGGTTGTGTAGATTGGGCTATCTAAGAAGAATGATAGCTAAGTAATGAGGTGAAACTATGACTTACTCAATTATTGCACACGACCCTGCTAATAATGAATTAGGTATAGACGTCCAGTCGCGCCATTTTGCTGTGGGAAGAATAGTGCCTTGGATCGAAGCTGGTGTTGGTGTAGTCGCATCACAGTCCTTCGCTAACCCGATTTATGGTTATGAAACTTTGCGAAGGCTGAGATCTGGGCAGGAACCAAAGCAGATCTTAGAGCAATTACTAAGTGAGGACGCAGGGGCCTCTATGCGTCAGGTAGCGATTTTAGATATACAAGGCCGTATGGCGGTCCACACTGGAACCAACTGTGTAGCAGCAGCAGGACATGCTGTTGGTATGCATTGCTGTGCTCAAGCTAATATGATGGCACAACCTACCGTATGGCAAGCTATGGTTTCCGCATTTGAAAATACGGATGGACAACTTGCTGATCGATTGCTGGCAGCGCTTGAAGGTGCCGAGGATGAAGGTGGCAATATTCTTGGGAGGCAATCAGCAGCGCTAATCGTGGTATCTGGTAAATCCTCCGGAATAAATGAGCTGGACCACTTGGTTGATCTGCGAGTGGATGACAGCCCAGATCCTCTGGGCGAGATCAAGCGTTTATTGAGGTATGCTCGAGCCCATCAACTTGCCGACCAAGGAATCAACAAAGTTATGATGGGTGAGGTTGCTACGGGTTTAGCTGATCTTGAGGAATGCTGCGCAGAATTCCCTGACGAGCCAGAGTTCCAGTTCAGACGGGCTCTACCACTACTGTTGTTAGGGCAAGTCGATGAAGCACGCATGGCTTTGCAAAAAGCTTATATCATTCATTCTGGATGGAGTAAATTGTTGCTGCGCTTCGCAGATGCTGGGATAATCCCTGTAAGTCGCGAAAAATTAGGTTCGCTTGTATCTGACCTAGCTTAACAATAAATTATCCCTGCGAAACCTTATAAGCATCAGTACTAACATTCCAGCCAAAACATAGTTCTCCAACAAGGAGCCTACCATGGATCAATCTCAGACTGTATCTACTTTCCATTGGGCAACTCCACTCGGCATTAGTGTTATTTGCTTTCTATTATCAGGAGTCGTTCATCTGTTGATCGGGATACTCACGCCGATCTTTGTCAACTCAAAATTTGGACGTAGTGCTATCTTCATCTCGCAGCAAACCGATAGACAGCTCTTTGGAGCAGCGCCGTCTGAACTGCTAGATAGAAACAAGGAGCTGGCGATGTTCCGCACGCTATTCTTGACCAATGCTGGCGGATCACTCGTTATAATAGGCATATTCATTATTTCTCTCACATGGTTTGGACTTCGCCAGCATCAAGTGTGGGCATTTGCAACACTCACCCTAACTGGACTGTTAGTTCTCCCTTACTGGTTTCTCATTTTCAAGCCCTACTTGAAAGCTGGCATCTCTATTCAGTTTGTCGACCTTCCGCCCATCTTTTGGATACCAACCCTTCTCTTACTCCCAGGGATGATATTCGGCTGGCTCGGCCTGCGGGCTTGAGTTGTCCAGCTGATCTGAGACACCTAACCACTCTATAGATCGACCTTGCTAGCTGAGACGAATCGGATTCATGCAACTATCAAAGCGCTGGCCGGGCGGCTTATCTCAAGGTCGTTGGGCAGCTAACGAGAGGAGTGCACAATGAACATCGGCATCCTCGGCACGGGCACGGTCGGACAGACGATTGACTCGAAGCTCATCCAGCTTGGGCATGAAGTGGGTATGAGCTCGCGCACGGCAGATAACGAAAAAGCAGCCCGGTGGGTAGCGGCCAATGGCCCGCGGGCGTCGCACGGGACCTTTGCCGATGCCGCCGCATTTGGAGAGATTCCTTCAATTGCACCGCTGGAGTTGCTTCCATGCAGGCGATCGAGACGGCGGTGCAGCGAACCTCCGGGGGAAGATTCTGATCGATGTGGCGAACCCGCTGGACTTTTCGCACGGTATGCCGCCTTCCCTGGCCGTCTGTAACACGGATTCGCTCCGTTTGATTCGGTAGTAGTGCTCTCCAGCCAGTCTGAATAAATTGGTCGGTACGTGGGAAATAACAGGAGATGCAAACGACTACTTAACTTTCGAGTGTATGGAAGGAGGGTTCCCTAATCCAACATGTTGAGTTTGTGCAATCCAGACACAGGATCAAAGGAGAAGCACCGAGCAAGGAAATCA
>JBHORE010000201.1:0-8878 GCA_042408415.1 Thermobaculum sp. | reverse complement strand
GTGGTTGATCACTTCGGGCGGATCGATGTGCTGGTGACCTCGGCTGCCACCCAGCTCCGGAAGCCCGCGCTCGAGGTCACTCCCGAGGAGTGGGATAGGTTGGTGGCCGTCAACCTTCGCTCGGTGTACTTTACCTGCCAGCGGGCAGCCCAGCACATGATCGCGCGCGAGGATGTGCCCGTGGATGCCTCCAGGGGCAAGATTATCAATATAGCTTCCCTGACCTCCGTGGGTGCCTGGCCTGATGTGAGTGTGTACGCTACTACGAAGGGTGGTATCCTGCAGATGACCAAGGCTTTCGCTTTGGAGTGGGCTAAATACCGTATATGCGTGAACGCCATAGGCCCGGGCACTTTTCACACGGAACTTACGGATGCCCTCTACTCTGACCCCGAGCGGGCCCAGAGGATAGTGTCCCGCATACCTCTGGGGAGGGCGGGGGTGCCTGAGGATCTGGCCGGAGCGGTGGTATATCTGGCGTCGTCGGCGTCGGACTACGTCACCGGCCAGGTGCTGTGGGTGGATGGAGGTTTCATGCTGATGGGGGCTGGCATATGAACAGCAGGGTAATGCTCTACGGCAGCGACCGACCACTGCCCCAGAGGCACTCCCTCTCTGCTGGGCCTCTGCGGCTGGTGTTCGAGGATGGGGACCTGCGCTACATTAGGCTTGGGGGAATCGAGGTGTGGCGTAGGGTGTACGTAGCCGTGCGTGACAGGAACTGGAACACTATTCCTGCCACCATCTCCAACCTGGATGTGGTGTCTGGGGATGGCTGGTTCCGCGTGCGGTACGACGCTGAGCACCGAGTCGGGGACATAGATTTCTATTGGAGAGCCAGTTTCGAGGGTGATACCAGCGGCAGGATAACCTGCGAGATGGATGGGGTGGCCAGATCCACCTTCCTGCGCAACAGGATAGGGTTCTGCCTGCTGCACCCTGTTAGGGAGTGCGTAGGGGCCAGGGTGGAGGTCGAGCACGTGGATGGCTCCGTGGAGCATGGGGAGTTCCCTAGGGTGATATCGCCCCACCAGCCCTTTATGGATCTCAAGAGCATCTCCCACGAGCTGCCCGGCGGTGGCTGGGCTAGGGCTGCCTTCGAGGGCGATGTGTTCGAGATGGAGGACCAGCGCAACTGGACGGATGCCTCCTTCAAGATCTACTCTACGCCCCTGGCGCTACCCTTCCCCGTGGAGGTGACCGCTGGCACTCGGATACGACAAAGGGTCACGCTCTGGCTCGAAGGTGGTGAGGTCTTACGGCAGTCCATCGCTCGGGAGGTGGGGCGCGTGGAGATGGCGCTCTCGCGAGCGAGCGGGCGGGTGCCCGAGTTGGGGCTGTGCCTCCCGAGCGATGGCAGGGCGCACTCCCCACAGGAGGTCGACAGGCTGCGGGCGTTGGCCCCCTCGTATCTGCGAGCCGAGCTCTGGATGCGTGACCGATGGCGGGACGAGCTCGCGCGGGCGCTGTCGCTGGCGGGGGCGCTGGGCTGCCGTCTGGAGCTGGCGGTGTTCGCCCCGGAGGAGGCCGGCTGGGCGCCCGCGCTGTTGGACGCGGTCGGGCCACACGCTGCCGACGTGTCTAGAGTGCTGCTCTTCCACGAGGAGGACAGGATCTCCAGGACGGATCAGCTTGAGTACCTGCGGGATGAGGTCCGCAGGAGGGGGCTGCGCCTGCAGGTGGGCGGCGGGACCGACGCCTACTTCGCTCAGCTCAACCGCAACAGGCCGGATCCCGTCGCTCTGGAGTGCGTGTGCTACTCAGCCAATCCCCAGGTGCACGCCGAGGATAACTCCTCGCTGGTCGAGAACCTCGAGGGCCAGCTGTACCCCGTGGTGAGCGCTCGGGAGATATTCGATGGGTTGCCTGTGTTCGTGACGCCTCTGACCCTCAAGCCCAGGTTCAACCCCGCGGCGACCGCTTCAGAGCCGCCGGCGCAGGAGGGAGAGCTACCCTCACAGGTAGACCCTAGGCAGATGTCGTTGTTTGGGGCGGCGTGGACCCTGGGGGCACTGATCTATCTAGCGTTGGGTGGTGTTAGCGGCGTAACCTGCTATGAGACCGTAGGTTGGCTGGGCGTGATGGAGCGCGAGGCCGGATCTCCGCTGCCCGATATATTTGGATCTGTGCCGGGTGGGGTGTTTCCCCTGTATCATGTGTTGGCTGACTGGTGCGAGTTCGCCGGTGGGGAGTGGCAGGAGGTGAGCTCGAGCGATTCCCTGGCGGCGATCGGGATCATGCTCCGCCGCGGGGGGAAAGCGGCGCTGCTCGTGGCCAACCTGCTGCCCACGCTTAACAAGATCGCGATCAGCGCGGAGGATCTGGATCTCCAGCTGAGAGTGCTGGATCAGAAGAGCTACATGCGGGCCGTGACCGATCCCGAAGGCTATAGAGAGTCGGAGTGGAGACGCCTGGCCAAGTGGGATGGCAGGTTCGAGCTCGAGCTTGGACCCTACGCCGTTGCTCGGATGGACGTAATCAGCTAGATATGAAGGAGGTGAAGTATGCAGGCTGTTATAATGGATGCCCCTAGGCAGGTGCGCGTGGGTCAGTGGGAGGCGCCCCAGCCTAGCGAGGGTGAGGTGCTGGTCAGAGTTAGGTCGGTGGGAGTGTGCGCGGGCGACATGTACTTCTACCTCGGGAAGAACCCTTACGCAGTCTATCCACAGGTGTGCGGGCATGAGATAGCTGGCGTGGTGGAAGCCTTGGGCAAGGATGTGGATGGTCTGCAGATTGGGGACCACGTGGTCGTGGAGCCTTTTATTGGCTGTGGTAACTGCTATGCCTGTAGGATCGGCAAGCGCAACTGCTGTCGTCGCCTACAGATCATAGGCATTCACAGACCCGGAGGTTTTGCGGAGTACGTGCTGGCCCCAGCGCAGAACGTGCACAAGATCCCGGAATCTCTGTCGTTCGAGCGGGCTTCGCTGGCGGAGCCGATCGCCATCGCGGTACAGGCCAGCCGCAGGGGGCAGATCACGGCCGAGGATCAGGTGTTGGTGCTGGGATGTGGCCCCATAGGCTTGGCGTTGATCGATGTGCTGAGGGCTAAGGGCGCCGAGGTGTTTGCGACGGATATCAACCCCGCGAGGCTGGAGGCCGCGTCCCAGCTGGGGGCACAGCCCTTAGCAGGTGGAGATTCCTTGCTTGACAAGGTGTTGGAGATCACCGAGGGCGATGGCATGCCGGTGGTGATCGAGGCCACAGGTAACCCACAAGCGATGCGGCAGGCTGTGGACCTGGTGGCGCCCGGAGGTAGAGTGGTCATCGTGGGGCTGGTGCCGCAGGGCGTAGATGTGCCGATGCCTGGGCTAGACTTCACTCGCAAGGAGATGACGATACTGGGCTCGCGGGCGTCGGTCAACTGCTTTCCAGAGGCGATAGAGCTGCTCGAGGCGGGTAAAATCCGATATGCCGACATGGCCACCACATTCAGTTTGTGGGACGCACCGACACTATTTGCGGAATGGGCCGAGCACCCAGGGGCAGTGCAGAAGGCTATATTTGCCGTGGAGTAGCGGCTAATTGGCCTCCAGCCTGTAGCCTACTCCCTGGATGGAGCGGATGCAAGAGCGATCGGCACCTGCCTGCTCCAGGCGGTTCCGCAGGCGATTGATGTAGACCTTCACGACCGACTCGTCGTAGTGCTCTCCCGTGCCGTGTATGGCCTTCAGCAGCTCCTGCTTGGAGATGACGCGTCCCCTCGCTATGATTAGGGCCTGCAAGAGTTGGAACTCACAGTAGGTCAAGGGGACCAGGCGGTCCATATACCGCACCTCGTACCTGCCGGTGTCCAACGTAAACTTCCCGTATTTGTGAATCAACTGCTCGCTCTGTCCCCTGCATTCCTTCATAAGGAAGGCGACCCTTATCAGCAGCTCCTGCACTGTGTAGGGTGAGGCCAGCATCTGGAACGGCGCTGGCCAGTCGATGTGCAGCTGTAGCAGCAAGTGCCAGTAGCTGGTTATCAGTTGCTCCTGCATGACCACCAATAAGGGCACAGAGAACCTCTTATCCCAGAGCTCATGTAGCAGGGCTTCCGTGCTGAGGGAACTCTCAGCTAGTTCCAAAATCCAGACGTCTGCGGGATCTCCGAGCCAGGCTTCGGTGTCCCCTTTGGCCAGTTTGACTTGCCACCCAGCAGCCTCCATCGTCAGGGCGATGTCGCTGCCCGGACCTCCTAGCGAAGCCAGCAGAGCAATGGGCAAGGATAGAGAGCGATCGGTAGGTGGTATGATGACTCCCCCAGTGCTAACGACAGCTAGATTATATTGCTTGTCATTGTATTCCGCATATGTAATTAGTTGATTTAAGTTGTATGAATTTTGGTTGAAAAACGGGCGGAGAGGTGGAATATTTCCACCTCTCCGCTTGTCGTCCCCTGCTCGGGAGGGGTTATTCACCGCCTCCAGAGTTGGTAAACCTCAAGATGTTGATTCCCCTGCCGATCCTCACGTTGACGGTGCCTGCTCCGAGATCGGTGGAGATGATCCCACCGTAAGGAGCGGGATGGTTGGGTGGGCTAACTCCCCAAGGTGTGTAAGTGATGTTGTTGACTGAGTAGCCGTTGGTGGCCTCGTCTACCATCGTGGGAGTACCCAGCGGGAACCTCACGATCTCGAGCTCAGGATCGGAGTCTAGGTTGGCTCTCAGCAGGTTGCAGTAGCCGACACGAATGTTGCGCACCCAGGTGCCGTATTCGTTGGTGATCATGAACCTGAAGGCCGAGCCGGAGGGCACACCACCACCGTTGACCTTGCAGATCTTCAGTGCGCCATAGCCGCCCACGTCGTTGAAGGTTACGGTCGTGACGTTTGCGGAGATGGCAACCGTGGCCACGGCGTCGCTGTACATGCTGCCCAGGTCCTCGGAGAGCAGCGCGCCTGCAGGATTGGTGGAGATGTTGTTTACGTAGAACCCAAGGTACGGCAGCTCCTCCGTGACGCTCAGCCTGGTGTTGATCAAGAACCTCATGCCACCGTTGTAGATCACGCAGCGGCCGGCGCGCACGGTCAGATTGCCGGGGGCTGCGCCGTTGGTGTCCGGCAGCAAGTTGCCGTTCTGGCGAACCGTGAAGTAGAACGGCAGCAGGCTCTGGTAGGCGCCAGTAACGGTCTTGCAGACCTTGAGGACGCCTGTCGGCATGGGAGCGTTGTAGAAGGTGACAACGGTCTCGTTCGTCTCATCGCCGGCCATCACGTTTACTATGGCCCACCTACCGGAGGCGCTCCAGCTCACCAGCATGTTGTCGCCGCTCTCGATAGCCTCTGCCTCCACGTCGGTCAGCATGGTGCCGGTGTCTGGAAGCTCGCGCACGGTCACCTGACCGTATGGGACGGGTATGAGGTCGGTGCACTCACCTATGCCTAGGCTATAGGTATCGTCGCGGCCGTTGATGCGGAAGCGAAAGTCGTTGTTCGTCAGGTAGCCTAGAGGGTCGTTGGTATCTGAGGCCTCCTTGCAGATCTGCAGGTAGCCCAGCACGGCGTCGGTAAAGGTCACCAGGGTGGTCTCGCCCGCGACGACCGACACGCGCGCCACACCCAAGGTGTTGGCGCCGGGATCAGGGTTCATATTGCGAGAGATGAGCCTGTTGGCGTTGCCCTGTGAGCCTCCGAGAGCGGTAATGTCGGCAACGATGACTCCCGGCTGGTACTGCTCGCGCACCGTAGCGCTATCACCCGGCACGTCTATGGGGCCTGTGCACTCGCCGGGGAACAGCGACCAGCTCATGCCGGGCATCTCGTCTACGGTGAACACGAACTCAGTGTCCGCGAGGGACGCATCGAGGCCGTTTGGGTCCCTAAGCTCCTTGCATATCTCGAGGTCGTCTCCCTGTGCCATGGCAGCTCGCGGCGTGGAGACGGCCGCAAGCATCGGCAACAGTGTGGCGAACACTAGCATCACCGTAAGCGGTAAGGTCATTGCTTTGCGTAGTTGAGTGTACATGCTCATGGTCTCCTTTTCAGAATCCTCCGAGAGAATTGGTTGATCAGCGCTTGATTGAGCCAAGACTTCTGAGTCCCCAACACCTCCTTTCTCCTGGTGTTTCCGGCCAGGTGCATGACCACGCGTCGATGAGAGGATAATTTACTCGGGTTGATGATATGTGATCTGTCGGTGACTGCGCGGTGACGGGTAGGTGACGACCTGGTTACATGTAAGCCGGAAGCCGTCGCACTTGTTTAATCTTGACGTACTAGGAAATTTAACTTATCCTAATATTGTTCGTTAGTTGAAATCAATGAGTTGGAGGTCTTCATGTTGCGCAGTAAGGTCGCCGCGTTGCTGTTGATGGCGCTGTTGGTTGCCGCTTGTGGAGCGCCATCTTCAAGCGAAACTCCCACCCCTTCATCTACTTCGGCTTCCCCTACTCCGGCAGCGTCGCCCACAGAGGCCGCATCTTCATCGCCCACTCCCACGGCGACTTCCTCTGAGCAGACCAGGGCCATCAAGCACGCCATGGGCACCACGGAGGTCCCTCTGCATCCCAAGAGAGTGGTCGTGTTGGACACGGGCGAGCTTGACACGGCCCTAACGCTGGGAGTCAAGCCTGTGGGGGCAGTGGAAGCGATCGCCGGCCAGGGTTTGCCCTCATATTTAAAGGATACTGGCGGCATAGAGATCGTAGGCACGATCACCGAGCCCAACCTTGAGAAGATAGCTGCCCTCAAGCCCGACCTTATCCTCAGCAGCAAGATGCGTCACGAGGCTATATACAAGCAGCTCTCCCAGATAGCGCCCACGGTGTTCGCCGAGCGTACCGGCGTGACCTGGAAGGAGAACTTTGATCTGTTCGCGCGTGCCCTCGGCAAGGAGGAGGAAGCCAAGCGCGTCAAGCAGCAGTATCAGGAGCATGTTAGGGAGTTCCAGCAGCGGATGGGCGACCGTCTCAAGCAGACCGATGTGACGGTCATTAGGTTCCTCCCAGGCGACACCCGCCTATACCAAAAGGAATCGTTTATAGGCACGGTGTTGCAGGATCTGGGGCTACCTAGGCCTCCTTCCCAGGACGTGAACGACTTTGCTATGTACAACGTGAGCGAGGAGTTCATACCCAAGATAGGCGGTGATGTGATCTTCGTCACCGTTTACGGCAAGGCCTCGGACACCGCCAAGCAGGATTTCATGAGCAATCCCCTATGGCGGCAGCTGAAGGCTGTGCGCGAGGGCAGGGTGTACGAGGTCTCGGATGACCTGTGGATGCTGGGCATCGGCTACACCGCAGCTAACGGCGTGATAGACGACCTGGAGCGCTACCTGCTGGAGGGCGGGCAGGCCGTCGCGACTGCTACTCCCCAAACCGGTGCAGCTTTCCCCGTGACCATAGAGCACAAGTACGGCAAGACCGTGATCCCCAAGGAGCCCAAGAGGGTAGTAACCGTGGGCTTCAACGATCAGGACGCGGTGCTGGCACTGGGCGTCAAGCCCGTAGCGATAAGGGATTGGTTCGGAGATCAGCCATATGCCGTCTGGCCATGGGCAAGGGATGAGCTAGGGGACGCCAAGCCTGTGGTGTTGCCCTCCGGAGACCTCAACTTCGAGCAGATATCTGCCCTCAAGCCCGACTTGATCATAGGTGTCTCCTCTGGCATGACTCAGAAGGACTATCAGACGCTCTCGAAGATAGCTCCCACCATCGCGCAGCCTAAGGAGTACGTGGATTACGGCACTCCGTGGCAGGAGCAGACTAGGATCATAGGCAAGGCCCTGGGGAAGGAGCGCGAGGCGGAGGAGCTAGTAAATCAGGTCGAGTCCCAGATGGCCCAGGTGCGCAAGGAGCATCCGAACTTTGAGGGTGCGACCGGCCTGGTTGTAACTTACTGGGATGGAGTTATCTACGCCTATGGCCCTCAGGATACGCGAGGGAGGTTGCTCCAGGGCATAGGTATTCAGACGCCGGCTGAGATAGTGAAGATGTCCGGCAAGCAGTTCTATACCACCATCAGCGCTGAGCGCATGGACCTGCTGGACGTGGATGTGCTTGTATGGTTTGTGTCCAACGAGCAAGATAAGCAGAAGTTCCTCAATGATCCTCTCTACAGCAGGCTCGCGGTCCATCGTGAGGGCAGAGACATCTTCCTGATAGAGTCAGATACGGAGGATGAGATGATAGTTGGTGCGATGTCTTTTGGCACGGTGCTGAGCATCCCCTACGCGTTGGATCACTTGGTACCCCAGCTGGCCCGTGCCCTCGATGGTGCTTCTTCCTCAACCGGGGGTGAGTCGGCAGTCCTGGCAGCAGGGGGGCGATAGCGATGGCGCTAGACTACTTGCCCTCTGAATCATTGCAGCCTGTTGTGGGCATCCACGCGGCCCTGCGGTCGGTGGCTTCCAGGGATAGGTACCTCGCTGCTACGTGCGGCTCGCAACCTGGAGATGGCTGGATGCCCCTGGAGGACCTCCCCCAGTGGATAGATGCCCATATGCAGGTGGCTGCCGGGATCTACGGGACGAGCGATCGACGCGCGTTGACGGCGATGCTGCTGCTGACCTATGGCTGGTGCTTAGCTGCGCCAGCCATAGCCAGCTACTTGCTGGAGGCCAAGGTGCCTAGGATGGTGGGGAACATCTCATTGCGAGCTGCTGGAGGAGGCTTGGAGGTGACGTATCTCCGAGATGAGGGTGCGGTGCTCGCATCGGATCCCGCATCGGTGCTGCCCGGGGCCGTTGGCCTACGGGATGGCGAGGAGCTGCGCGCTTGGCTGCGGGAAGAGCTCATGAATAGCTTCGGGCCGGTGGTGTCCGGGCTGGCAGATGTTTCTCCCTTTAGAGAGCGGACGCTGTGGGGTATGCTTGCCGACCGTTGGGGAGATGTGTGCGTGTGGGTGGGACGCGTCACGAGCACGCTGGATACGTCCCTTCAGGAGGGGCAGAA
>JBHORE010000198.1:0-4929 GCA_042408415.1 Thermobaculum sp. | reverse complement strand
CCGTCTATCGTTACGGTAGCCGCCCCGAGCAGGTGCTCAGCCTAGAAGGGTATTGCCTGACCTGCGCACGGGAGGACGGCCTCCCCACGGAGGAGCCCGTGGTGGATCTGCCATTGCATGGTTAGCAGCAGTGCAGGAGGGCTTAGTCCCGGCTCATCAGCGCGCGCATGATACTCTCCACCTGTGGGCCCCGAACCTCCGCCAGTGCCCGCACACCATCAGAAGTCGCGAGCATCGCCCTAAGCTTGCGCTTGCAGCCGCAGCGGGCGCACCAGCATAGCTTGCCACCAGCCAGACGCAACATCTCCAGGTGATCCACATGGTAGCCCCCGCAGTTGGCGCACAACTTCTCCATAATCCCTCCGTGCTCTCAAGACGCGTTCACCTTATAGGGACACCCCAAAACCCTTGGCGTTACAGCCAAGGCCAACCAATCCGAAGGCAAGTTCGTAGCGCTAGTCTAGTAGGGTGCGCATAACCTTGTCGGCCGTGCGCGGCGTCGTCCCCGAGGCTACGACGAGGTACACTCGGTCTCCCCGGCGCGCCAGGCGCACGCTGCTATCCGCACCGTCCAGATAGAACACCCCGTTGCGGGTGATGGGATCTCGACCGAACACATCGTCGTTGAGAGCTATCTGCTGCTGTCTGAGCGCATCCTCCGCTTCACGGGCGTCCTTAGTGGTATCCCAAACCGACTCCCACACCAACACTTTGCCCTCACCATATTGGTATATACGATAGCGGTCACCGTCCCAGCCGCTCGCTGCCTTTCTCGCTGCATCACTTCCTTGAGGAAGGAACATCGCCAGCACCTGGAGCTCCCCCATGGTGTTCTCGGTGACCTGCTGCCACATGGGCCCTAGGGCGCTGTCCAGCCGAGGCAGCTCTACCCACGTCGGTTGGTCGCGCCTAAGGTACTTTTCGGGGTGGAGCACCTGTTCGGTGGACTGTGGGGGATCGGCGTACGCACGGTCGACCGCGGCCCAGCCCCCTTTCCTGTACAGCTGTCCTACCCAAGACGCACCTTGTAGGTAGGGGAAAAGGGTCTTGAGTGCTAGCACAGCAGGACCGCTGGAGATGCTGGTGAAGGTGGTGCCGTCCTGGCGAGCAGCCACCTGGGCCTTGGACTCGTCGATCTTGGTATCCCCCACGTAGAGCATCTCGGCTAGGGTGGCGTCGCCCTCCACGAGCGCTCGGAGGGCCAGCTCCGCGTCCTCGTTGTCGCGAGATCGCTCATACATGGATTGGATACGGAAGTGCTGATCCTGCAGAGCGTGTGTGAGCTCGTGAGCTAAGGTCACCTTGTTGGCCGGATCTAGATCGTTGGGTCGTCCGATAATGAACATACGCTTGCTGGCGAGCTCATAGAAACCCAGGATGGAGTCGCTGGGGTCATCTTCCAACACGCGGTTGATATTAAATGAAGGGGATGCCAGGCCGAACATGATGAGTGTATCCTCCTGAGCCTGACGCTGGGCCTGTGGCCACTCTCTAGCGAGCATGGCACGATAGTAAACCCTAAAATCGGCAGAGGTGAGGAAGCGGGGAGAGATGTGGCGCTCAAAGCGCAGGCCTCGCACCCGCTCTACATCCGCCATCAACGCGTTTACTTGCTTCTGCAGCGACGGTCGTATGGGCACTCCTTGAGGTACACGCACCTTGCTGACCGGCGTGGCTGTGGGATCCGGCAACACGCGAGCGATCTCTGTGCCCCTGACGGGCGGCAGCTTGACGAAGGGCAGCGCACGGTTGGTATCGTGCATCCAGGCGGCGTAGAGAGCCACAGCCATCATGAGTGTCAGCAGCATCCAGCGCAAGGAGCTTCCTTCCTGTTCTATCTTAGGATTACCCTTCTATCTTATTTGCTGGCCATGAACAACCAATGAGAGCCAAGTCAGGAATCCATGAAAGTTCTGTCATGCTACACCACAACTCAGGAGGAGAGCTCTGGTCGGGGTGGCAAGCGGACGCCCCGTGTGCGCGGGTGCATGGTGCAATGCATACCTTCGACTTAGTTCCAGGGCTTTACACTTGCTGCCTACGGATATGAAGATACGGGAGTCTACAGGCAAGCAGGGGGACCCGCGGGTCCCGGCAGCTAGATACCAGACTGCTCAACCTTGTTCGTCCCGCACAAAGTCGTGCAGGACGAATACCCCCGGCAGCTAGATACCAGGCTGCTCAACAGCGTAGGCCTCGGGGTTCTGATCGAACGTCTGCTTGCACCCAGGCGAGCAGAAGTAGTAGGTCTGGCCACCATATTCGCTGGTGAGTCCTGAGGCCTCTGCCTGCTCCTCATCGACCTGCATGCCACAGACTACATCAGTTGCTGCCATTTTATGCCTCCTACCGGCTGTACAACAAGCGACGCTCCCCACATTGCAAGAAGGATACCACCTTATTAGCTATTGCCCATACCATTGCTACCTCTTAGGAGCTTGGTATGCTTGTTGCTCAATGGGTCACTGGGAGATCCGTATGAGGAGGTGATCGCATGGCCAAAGATATACCGGGGGTAGCGGTGAAGGCGTTTGAGAGCCAGCAGTTGGCTCTGGACACCTTGCGCGCCCTCATCGACGGAGGCTTCAGCACCGAACAGATCAGCGTCGTGGTGCCTAACCCCGCAGACCCGGAGCAGATACCTCCCGAGGAAGAGATGGAGGTGAGCCGCATGGGCTCGCTCGAGGTGGTGACCGATGAGAACGTTCCGTTTGGAGAGGGGATCAGCGTGGGCAGCACTGGCATCCTAGTGCCAGGTCTTGGTGCCGTCGTGGGTGGCCCGCTGGCGGTGTCCTATGCGCACCAGCCGGATGCGGCCATAGACGAGTTGCTGGAGGATCTCGGCGCCACAGATGAGGAGATAGACGAGGTTGAGGGGGCGATCGCCCAAGGGCTGACGGTGGTGGTTGTGGCCGCCGGCTCCTCTCGTGATGAGGCTCAGGGGATACTCAACAAGGCAGGTGCCTAGCCTAATTGACTATATCCTGGTCGTCCCTCAGCTCGCGCCTGCGAAGTGCTAGGTATCGGAGCTGATTACGGGTGTCGGAGATCAGCAGATAGCGGCGTATGCTCGATAGCTCCTCCTCTAGCCTCAGCAGCATCTGCTCGTACTGTGCGCACCGAGGGCACCCTTGAGAGGGTTCCAGCCCCTCATCGCGCAGTAGATGGTGCCAGATCGGTGGGTCATCGGAGTGTTCCATGATGCTCTCCTTGCTTGCCCTTACATAATACAACAATTAGTGCCAGATGGGTTAATATTTGGTTAGACATTGGCAAGCGATTTGACGACGCCTGAGCTTTGGTGTAAGTTTCTTACATCCAAGGGGTTGGTCGCCTTGATAAGCGACCTGGAGAGAAAGGAGATCATGGTGCAGGCGAGTGCCGACAGGCAGGATGCATATCCAGGGGAGCGAAAGATCACGCCCACCAGCCTGGCGGACTTCGTACGCGTGGGGCAGTGCGAGCGCTTCCTGAGGTTGCGCTTACATGACCAGGGCAACACCGACGACTTCCTGCGCAGATGTGGTCTGTCACCTCACAAGGTACCACCGATGCTCACCTCCGCCGGCAACGCATTCGAGCAAGAGATAATCCGCAAGATCGGGGAGCACTACCGATTGGAGTCCTTCTCAACCTTCCGGGGGAATGCCGATCACAGCGCTTATATCATCGAGTACATCCAGGAGCTCACGCCCACCGAAGTGTGCGTGCTCTACCAGCCTGGGATGATCTTCTCCCAAGGGGATGGAGGATGGGAGATGCCGGGCAGGCCCGACCTGCTGCGTCTGGAACGTGATCCTAACGGGGAGCTGCATATCCTGATAGCCGATATCAAGTACTCGGCGGTGGTCACAATAGACCATCGGCTGCAGCTGGCCTGCTACGAGCGGATGGTACGGCAGCTGTTGGATAGCGCAGGTATCAAGGCCAAATCTCTGCGCATGGGCATCCTCTATAGATGCGCGGAGACGGACGAGTCGCTGGATGAGGAGGCCAGGAGGCAACTTGAGAGGGAGAGAGAGCAGGCACTCCAGCTCTTTGGGCTCGAGGATGCCTGCCTACAGATCATGGAAGACCCCGACGTCTTCGCACAGATGCTGGACAGCCTCTTGCTCGGGGAGGACTCCAGGGCTGAGAGGGTGCTGGCCTCTCGATTTGAGGATGTCTTCTTCCACCTGAACGCCAGCTGTGACGCCTGCATCTACTCCCGCTTCTGCCTCAAATGGGCCTACGAGCACGATGACCTCTCCATGATCCCGTTCATTTCCACCACCGAGAAGTCAGCCCTGCTGGATGCAGGGCTGACGAAGGTCCATCAGGTAGCGAACCTCAAGAGAATCGTGAACGGCCGACTGCAGACGCCCCCAGAGCAGAGGGAGCGAGTACGCAGCCTGCGGAGGTCCTGGGCTCTTGCTCCTCGGCTCGACGAGCTCATATACCGCGCCAAGCGATACGTGCGTCACAGGTACAAGGAAGGAGAGAGTGTGCGATCCGATATCCCAGACAGCGGGTACTCGTCCCTGCCGACCTGCTCCCCGGAGATGCATCCCAACCTGGTAATGATCTACATCGACTCCCAGTACGACTACCTGCAGGACTGCATATACATGCTGGGGGCGCGCATCGTTGCACACAAGGAGGGCGTGAGGTATAGGTCGGGCAACGTCGTGCGCATCACCCAGGAGCCACCCAACCTGGGTAGCGAGCGAGAGCTCTTCCTCGACTGGGTGCAGGCCCTCCTGGTGGCTCTAGATCAGCTGGCCGTGCGTAACGAGAACGGCGAGGCACCTATACACCTGGTGTTCTACGACCGTGATGATCAGCGGCACCTGCTGGAGAGCCTTGGGCGTCACTTGGATGCCATTTTGGGAGCCACCAACTTACATGACTTCATCACCCAGGTGGCAGCGTTCGACTCGCCCATGGTCA
>JBHORE010000196.1:0-10218 GCA_042408415.1 Thermobaculum sp. | reverse complement strand
TTCCTGGCTCAGATCTCTCATTGCAGCAATCTCTGGATGCCTAAAGAGGGAGTTATCATCCACAACAATCTTGGAATCCAGTGCTATCAAATCACCAGAGGAAACCTTAGCCAGGGGATTTATCTCCACGAGATTAGCTTCTACGTCTAGAGCACATCTGTAGAGAGACATCGCTATTTCCACAAAAGTCCTAACAAGTGAGCCCTCAAAACCCATTTTGTAGGCTAACTCTCTTGCTTGGTAAGGCTGTAGACCCAGCCAAGGATGGGCCGGCGCTCTCAAGATACTATCAGGATGCTCTCGAGCAACTTCTTCTATGTCTACTCCGCCCTCAGCACTGGTAATAAGAGTGAAGGTTTTCAGCTCCCTATCTAACACTATGCTAAGATAGTATTCTTTTTGTATGTTGGCAGCAGGAACAACTAAAAGAGCACTAACAGGACGACCGCCTATATTCATACTTAGTATGGTTGTAGCTACAGATTCAAGCTCTCGTTGCGAGTTTACTAGCTTTATGCCACCAGCCTTGCCTCTCCCGCCAGAATGCACTTGAGCCTTAATTACTACAGGATAACCAAGAGAAGAGGCTGCCTCGACAGCCTCTTCCACACTTCTTGCCAATATTCCGGTTGGGACAGGAATGCCGTGTTTAGAGAGTATTTCCCTTGACTGATACTCATGTAAATTCATCCCCAGTTCCCCTCATATAAACAAAAATGACAAGGCCATTACGGTCAGCGGACCTTCTGAGGGTAATAATAATCCCATCTCAATAGGTTGTCTATCGCTGAAGTTGAGGACTAGTTGCCGAGTCACCTAGCCGGGATAGCTATGTAAAAAGTAGTACCATAGCCTGGATCTGACTCAAACCATATACGCCCGCCATGGAGCTTCACGAGCTCCGAAGATATATAGAGACCTAGCCCAAGCCCTCCGCTACATTCAGCCCCCCTGTAAAACTTCTCGAATATATGAGGGCCATCCTTAGGTTGTATCCCTTTGCCATAATCCGTAACCGTCATGTATATATCATCCATATCTTCATAGACTTCCACTAGCACAGCTTTGTCCGGATCTGAGTTCTCTAAGGCATTCCGTAGGACGTTCTCGATCACCTGAGACAGTCTTACAGGATCTATGTTTGCACGCAACTCGTGCGAAGGCAACTTTATGTCTATGCTTCGACCGGGAATCGATGACCTTACCTCTTCCACAGCTTCCTGTACTATCGCACGGAGGTCATGATCGCTTTTCGTAAGCTTCACCCTACCTGAAGCTAATCTAGAGGTATCCAACAGGCTATCAACCATGTAGGATAATCTGTTCACCTGCGAGATTATCATGCCAAGCAACTTCGATTCTCTATCGTTCAGATCGCCATTTCTTAGAAGGGTCCTCTCCAGAAGCTGAGTACCTCCTTTGATAGCCGTTAGAGGAGTCTTGAGTTCATGAGCAGCTATGGATAGATAGTCGATATTTTCATCGTATCCTGGAGATGGATCGCTGAAAGCTACACTAACTACGTCTCCTACATCAGCAACTGTGAACTCAATGCGCGTATTTGCGATAGTTGCGTGTCCGCTTTCAGAACGTGAGTATCCCTTCAGAACTCTATACAAAGACTCGCGGATGTTTACCGGCAGAGCAGGACTTTCTGAGGAGTCGTTATGATTATCAGTCTTGCTAAAGGGTAACAGCATCGCACGGGCCTTAGGAGATGCAGCCAGCAGATTTGCATTGCGATCAAAGACCAACAAAGCTACCGGTATCGCCTCTACTAAGTTGTATATCCACAACTTCTCAGAAGTCTTCATTGCCACCACCTTCTATCAAGTTCGGAGGTCACAGCAATAATGATGCCATCAATGTTGTACAAAATTACAAGCAATGATATAATCCACACGACCTAAGTTGAACACTAACAGATCTGAGGGAGGAGATTTTTATGGATATGCAGATGTCACAGGAACAAAATCAAGCACAAGAGATGACTATAAAAGCTTCTCCCTCGCTGATAGAGGCAAACTACATACTTAGTTTGTCCCTACCAGAGCTACGACAGACTATACTAAACGAGCTAAGTCAGAATCCTGCTCTCGAGCTGGTAGACCACGAGACTTGCCCCTTTTGCGGTGAAGTCATGTTGGGTGGCAAATGTGAGAACTGTTCTCGGGAAGACTCCAAGATTGATCACACTGATACCGTCAACGAGGACCTGGATTCTCTGTACTATGAAAGCTACTCAGCAACATCACGTTCGTTAGTATCTGACGACGAAGATGATTTTGACCCTATGTCCATAGTGGCATCTGAGCAGGACTTTCATGAATCACTAAGGTCAGATCTGCATTCGATACTCCCTGAAGAAGACTACGAGATAGCTGACTACCTGATAGAGTCCCTGGATGAGAACGGTTATCTCAGGCAACCGCTAGATGCCATAGCTCGTGAGCTGGGGAGGGATGTGCAGAGGGTAGAATGGGTGCTACAGCGATTACAGGAGATCGCACCCGCTGGTGTGGGTGCAAGGAATCTTCAAGAATGTCTACTGCTACAGCTGAGATATTTAGAGCAAGAGGGGGAAATCATACCTGAGTACGTAAGAGCCATCCTAGAGAACTATATCGAAGAGCTAGGTAGTCATAAATACGGTTACATAGCTAGGAAGCTGAAGACATCTCCTGAAAAAGTGGCTGAAGCTAGGCAGTTCATTAAGCAGAAACTATCTCCTTATCCTTCACTGGACCCTGCAGTCGGCCGCACATGGAAGAGTCCCGCCAAGTCCACTTACATCTCTCCTGATGTCATCATATTTGAAAGGGAAGGCAAACTAGAGGTAGAAGTGGTCGAGGGTAGGCAGTTTGAGCTTAGATTAAGTTCTGCATATCAGCAGATAGCAAAGGACCTTGAGGCGCGCCCGCATTATTACTCAGATAACGAGAGAGCCCATATCAAGGAGTATATATCACGTACTAAGATGTTTATCTCGAACGTAAACCAGCGCCGTAAAACTATATACAAGATAGCCTCTGCTCTGGTCGAGCTGCAGGAAGACTTTATAAGATATGGAGTCAGACATCTAAAGCCTCTAACTAGAGCTATGCTCGCAGACTATATAGGGGTACATGAGAGCACAGTCAGCCGTGCCACTGCTGGCAAATATGTAATGTTGCCTAATAGAAAAGTTATACCTTTTTCAGACTTCTTTACCGCTTCACTCAGCATCAAAGATGTCATCAAGGAGATAATCACAAGCGAAGATAAAGCTCTGACCGATCGACAAATATGCGATAAGCTACGCGAGAGAGGAATAAGGGTAGCGAGAAGAACGGTAGCCAAATATAGGGCTGAGCTTGGCATACTTCCTTCTACTCTAAGATAAGGTTAGATTCAGGCTACTAGTTATAACTCCTAAATAAAAGGCAAGCTTTGTCTCTATGACTTACAGGCTGGAACAAGGTTAATCTAGAACTACTTATAGATACATCTAACTCTTATATACCCTTTACTGGTGTGTTCACAGATTAATAGCCTTACCATGTTCCAGTTGACTGCCTCCAGCACCATATACAAATCTTCAGGAGACACCAGCAAGTCATCGATGAGATTTGCTTGGAGTTTAGCTTTGTTGTATGAGAAAGAGTCTCTCTCGTACATATCTAACTCCTCAAAACATAGCTATCTGATAATAGCACTCTAGTTCTCATGAACACAGGTTCGTTTGTAAATAAAATATAAATTCCTGGAAATAAATAATCTTTTTCTTTCACTAGTACACCGTTGATCCAGTATGTCTGATCCATTAGCATCTAATGCTATGAAGAAGCTAATTACTTTTGTAGTGCTATTTGTTTTTTTGATTTCTTGCTCTTGGGGTACTATAGGTCGAAATACCAGCAAGCAAGCAGACCAATCCACACAAACCTCTTATCAGACAGGTACGAAACGCCCTGAAACTACAAACACCCCTCCCCGTGGGGTTACTCCTGTACCAACGATCACCCTGGGAGTGGATCAACAGCAGCGAGTTAAGCACCGAGATCTAGTATTATTTCAATCTGATAAAGCTATCTGGAAGATGGATCCATCCGGAGGTAGCGCAGAAGTATTTCTAAATCTCACATGTAGAGAACTGTCGTTAAATCCCAGAACTCAAGACCTAACATGTATACAACCATCGAAGGGCAAAAGCACAGGACTGCTCTTGATAAACCTGGAGACTCATAAGCCCAAGGAGATAGTCTCTGGTGATGTTATGCAAGCTGCGTGGAGCCAAGACGGAAGGTACCTAGCTTATACCGTTACTAGAGATAGTAATCATGACAAAAAGCTCGAACCTTATATAGATAGAAGCTTGGTTTACATAAAAGATATAGTTCGCGGCAACACAATAAGAGTTGGGCCTGGGATTGATCCCGAATGGCACACGAGAAAGCCTCAATTATTTTTTGCAACTCTTGGATCCAGACAAGGCAACAAGATAATGTCATACTCACCAGCTAGTCGAACTTTCAAAGAGGTTGTAGCCATCAAGGATCTACCTAAGGATCTATCGCAATACGGAGTACCTTTTGCAACAAAGCTCAGTTTATTGCGTCATCCATCTATCAGCTATGATGGCTCAAAGCTAGCCATAAGTGCCTATGGATCAACTGCTCTCCTAATTACCCTAGATCTAAATAAGCTAGATAAGAATAAAATTCATGTTGAGGATTTCGCCCCAGAATCAAGCTTCGAGTATCTAGTATGGAGTCCCAATAGTCATAAGCTCGCATATGAGGTACTTACACCTTCTGGGCTAGATCAATTAGCCGTCCTAGACGTCTCTACTGGTAATAGAGAGATCTTTGGAGATATGCGATCAGGTATAGGCTATGCTGAGCCAGTATGGACTCCTGATGGAAAACATCTATTAGCAACTAGAATCTACAGAAACAGTCCTAAGGGCATATATATGATCACGCTTGGCAACCAGAGAATAAGGCCTCTAAATTTGGGGTACTACTCAAATCCCTTATGGATGCGGGTTCTTACAAGGTAAGCTTGACATCTAGAGTATATTAGCCAATAACCTTTTAAGGTGATCTTGGTAATCTTTAAATCTACTCTGAGAGGTATATTCTTTGGTAAGAAAGTTCGTACCCGTACTACTTTTTGTAATCTTTATATCTTTGCTTACCTTTGTGCAAGCCTCTATACGGGCAATTGCACAGGATCAGGGAACACCTCAACCTACCGCAACAGTTAGCTTGACTCCCCAATCGGGTGGCAACTCCATAAGGGGCACCATCGCCGCCGTATCAGATACTGATGTAACCATCAATGTAGGTAATAGATTAGTAACAATACCCGTCTCTGAAGATATACCTATCGTACGCAATGGTAAGCCATCAACCCTTTCTGAGCTACAGGCAACAGAAAACATATCTGTACAAAGGGACAAAAACGGCAAGGTCCTGAGCGTAATAGTTTGGACCTCCACCCCTACTCAGGTCGTGCAACCCACGGTTGTGTCCAGCCCTACTGTAAGTCCAACATCGATCTCAGCTACCCCTACTCCTACGGAAAGGATAGTTACTGGTACGATCACATCTGTGGGGAACAATAGCATAAATGTATCAGGTGACGATGGCAAAACATACAACTTCTCAACTAGCGCCGCTAATCTACAGATAACTAAGAATGGCCAGACCGTTACAGTAAGTCAGCTCAACGCGGGAGACTCCGTTGTTGTTACCCTCAATGCAAATGGTAATCCTGTGAGAATAGAAGCCACGAGCGTAAATACATCAGGCGGTGGGTTCAACCCAAGATGGGTATTATTCCCGATACTTATGCTTCTACCATTTGTGCTATTGTTGCTGTTACTGATTAACAAACCTGCCAATGCAGAAGAGAATGAATAGCCAAAGGGTTATAGTCATAGGGTTATGTTGAGGCTATAATGGTGTTCCCCCTCGGCTAAGATCTGTTATTCTCTCTCTGGTCGGTCGCAGCTTCTCCCTTATATAGCTTATAGCTAGCTCGGGATTCATACCCTGGTATGTGAAAACATCAATAGCAGCATATTTGTCCTCAGACCAGGTGTGGATAGAGAGGTGAGATTGAGCGATCAGCACAATACCGGATACCCCATGAGGATCAAACTGGTGGAAGTACGAATGAAGTATTGTGGCACCGCTGCAACGCGCAGCCTCGAGCATTATCTCCTCTAAAGGCTTAGTACGTTCTAGTATAGAAGGATCTTCTACCCAAAGATCATATAGTATATGCCGGAAGGACATATGTTAACATCACTCACTAAGTTTACTGCTCTGACGTCTGAAAGCTCTGTTGCCACATCTAGGGCAACCTTCTAATTTTAATGCTTCTATAGTTTGCCATTTTTCGCCAGGAGCAATCTTATATGATGAGCCACAATTCGTACAGATATAGGTGCGTACTTTAGTCCTCATATCTCCGGTATAAATCTCTCTCGTATATCTTCCCCTAATTGTAGGCTTTGAGATATGAGTAGCTCTAAGTAAGTAGATATCGCTTGCTCCGGCTAAAACACTGGCACCTTCATAGCGATTGAAGCCTGGCCTCACATCCGAGACGTATAAGTGCATATTGCAGATCTTTTCCATGATTTGGACCGATTCAGATGGAGGCTTACGACCAAAAGATAGAACCACTGCAGAACCTTCCTGCTTGATCAAGGCGTCAACAGCTCGTGACAGGAAAAGTTCCAATCCCGCAAGCGTGTAGGGAGGATCAATAAAGACCGTATCGAATTTAGAAGAAATACTTGCTGGGAGAGGGTCTCTGGCGTCGTGATAAATCGTTTTGACCTCTATCTCCTCCTCATCACATGCAGTTTGAACATAGTTCAATATTCTATGATCAACATCAAGAACAGTTAGGTCTACATGAAAACCTAAATAAGCTGCTAGCATACCTACACATAATGAGCTAGCATCATCATCTCCTATAAAGAGCACCCTCTTTCCAGCAAGTAGTCCATGGTTGAGTGCGAACAGACACCTTCTAAGGTTATATTCAGGCAATATAAAGCTTTGATCTAAGCTGACGTCGACTCGAGGTCTATTTGCTCGGTACATACGCAGCTTATCGAGCAATGGTGAGAGTTCGTCAGGTATCAGCAGTCCAGTACCAGAACATGCTTCGCAAACACCAAGGAATCTGTAGGTTTGACCTTCTAGTAGACGCTTTCCATCATCCGTTAGTACTACACCACCTTTACGCTCTAATATTCCTCTGGATTCAAGCTCACGCCTTACAGCGGCCACCACTGGGAGTGGAAGGCCAATGGACTGAGAAAGTTCCTTAGCACTGATAGGCCCACGTGCAGCGACTACCTGCAGGAGTCTAACTACTGCATCCGGGCCTTCCTTGAGCGAGGTAGCTTCGGATACGACACGTGCCAAGTCACTGAGAGAGGTATTTATCACAAGATTACTTCCTATATGGACTGCCTACCCTGTAGGGCCCTGCTGAGCGTTACCTCGTCAGCGTACTCAAGATCTCCCCCAACTGGAAGACCGTAGGCAAGCCTAGTTATCTTCACATTCAGGTTCTTCAGAAGGCGAGCTATATAGAAAGCCGTGTTGGAGCCTTCAAGTGTAGGATTAGTCGCAATTATGACCTCACTCACTCCTCCGCGGGCAACTCTATCCTTCAATTCCTGTAGTTTTAGTTTATCAGGAGTGATACCATCCAAAGGAGAAAGTAATCCATGCAGCACATGGTACAAACCTTTGTACTCATTGGTGTTCTCTATAGCTCTGACATCCAGGGGTTCTTCTACAACACATATGACAGATCGATCCCTTGATTCGCTAGAGCAGATCCTGCATGGATCCACATCTGTAATGTTGAAGCACTCGGAGCATAGGGTAGTCTTTTCTTTTAGCTCCCTAATAGCATCGGCCAATGACTCAGCCTGCTCTTTGCTACTCCTCAGCAGCCAGTAAGTAAGTCTGGAAGCTGTTTTTGGTCCTATTCCTGGTAGTTTGGAAAATTCCTCTATGAGCCTCTCTACAGGCTCCGCCGTTGTATACATGCTCTCTTTGCCCTCTGAAGATCAGGAATCAAGTAGTAAGTTATGTTTATCTATAGCTATGAAATTATATCAGCCAATGGGCACAATTAGCCTATCACGTGATTGTATGTTGGCAGAATCCTAGCTAACTAACTTATCACGCAGAAAGGCAATAGTTCTCTGCCAAGCTAGCTCACAGGCTTCCCTGTTGTAAACCTGTGGTCTAGTGTCGTTACAAAAGCCATGTTGTGCTCCCTGGTATATATGTATCTCAACTTCTTTACCTAAGGACTTCAGCTGGTTCTCGAATTCTCTTACCCTTTCTACGGTTATGCCTTGATCCAACTCAGCATAGTGGCCAAGTACCGAAGCCTGCAGCTTGCTCCAGTCCACAGGAGGCGCAGACGGAGGCACTAAACCGTAGAAAGGCACCACTGCCTTGACTACATCGCCTCTAAGAGCAGCTATGAACAAGGCAAGTCCTCCACCCATACAGTAACCTACCACACCTACAGATGCATACCCAGAGTGCTCTCTCAGGTAATCCACCGCTCCACTCATGTCTTTGGCAGCTGTCTCCATTTGAAGAGACATAGCAAGCTTCCTGGCTTCATCTGGCTCAGTAGTTGCTCGTCCATGATAGAGATCTGGGGCTATTGCCAGGAACCCTTCCGAAGCAAACCTTTCACATATGCTTCTGATATTATCGTTCAGCCCCCACCACTCCTGTATTACTAGCACACCTGGGGCTTTATCAGTATCAGGCTTAGCAATATAACCCTGAGCAGTAGTACCATTGCTTGGAAAGGTAACCATCTCACCCATAATTAATCTCCTCCACAAATATCACTGCTTGTAAGCAAGTAAAAGACCATCTCTTAGAGGTACTATGCTATAGATCCACTCTGGATCATTTCTAACCATATCGATCATAACTCTTATAGACTCCGTGTCTCTAGACCTTTCAGAAGGATCTAGTATCCTCCCATGCCAGAGGATGTTATCTACTATGAGCAGGCCACCTCTCCTTAGCTTGCTTTTGATTACAGGCAGAGAATCAGGGTAAGCAGACTTATCTATATCATTGAACACTATATCGAAGGTATCTTCCGTATTTTTGAGCGTCTCAACCGCTTCCCCTACATGGTAGACAACTATGTCCTCGTATCCCATGTTCTTTAGGTGTACGCGCGCCATATCTGATAAGTTTGAGTCCCAAACAGTGTGGTGAACCACTCCGCCACCGTTTTCGCGCACACCCCTTGCGAACCAGGCAGTGGAGTACCCGTAACCAGAACCTAACTCAAAAACCTTTCTAGCACCCATCACTCTGGTCATAAGGTAACAAAAATATCCTGCTGATGGACCTATGATCGGAAAGCCATGGGCTTTAGCATAATCTTCCATGATTGCCATATCACCAGTTCTCTCCGGCACGAGGGTATCTAGATATCTAGCTATACTTGGAGCAATCTCTTCCATCTAAAGAACTCCTGCACATGAAGTATCGGCCATACATGCACAGGGTATCATACAGGAGGTAAAGAAAGCGGTATTATAAGCAATTAGATTTCCAAAGAGGTAAAAGTAGAATGCAGGAAGAGCAGGTTAGCGGGACGGAAACTATCCGCGTAGTGATAGCTGAAGATCATGCTCTCGTGAGGGAAGGAACAAAGGAGCTCCTCGAGAAACGAGGTATAAGGGTAATAGGGGAGGCTTCAAACGGCGAGGAGGCTGTAGAGCTTGCCCAAAAGCTCCAACCAGACCTGATATTGATGGATGTAAGCATGCCAAAGCTAAATGGCATAGATGCCACAAAGATTATCAAACAAAAATATCCAAATATAGCTGTCCTTGTTCTCAGTGCATATGACGACGACCAATATGTGTTTGCGCTCCTTCAAGCAGGGGCAGCAGGCTACATATTGAAGGATGCACATGCTGATGAAGTCGTGAACGCAGTGAAGGCGGTCGCTAATGGAGAGTCTGTACTTGCGCCTTCCATAGCCAAGAAGGTGCTTTCAAGGTTTACATCTCCTAATACACAGCCTGAACATCCAAGCCCTGTTCTAACTGATAGGGAGCTGGATGTCCTAAGGTTAGCGGCAAAGGGAGAGAGTAACAAAGCCATAGCTCAACAATTACATCTGAGTCCCCGTACCGTTCAGGTACAC
>JBHORE010000190.1:0-6283 GCA_042408415.1 Thermobaculum sp. | reverse complement strand
TGCAGGTTGAACTCTCTAGAAGAGAGATCTATGCCCACTACGTCAGACAGTAGCCTGAGATTCTCATCACGTGATATCCAAGGATTGAAGTCGTCTTGCTCATCAATCTGGAGTGAGTCTGCGGAAACAGGACGAATGCTGGCCAGCTTGTCCGAGCCAATTCTTATTATCTCATTACCCGCGAAGAAATTATCCTCCAGGTGCACCCTAAAGCTCCTCAAAAGCACTAACGAAATTATGTCATATAGTTGACGCAACTACAATAGTACTTTTGTCTAATAAGTGCCAGCAAAACTAATTACACCGCGTACTGCGCGTAGATCGTGATGGGCGAAGTGCGTCTTTTGTCTAATAAGTGCCAGCAAAACTAATTACACCTGTTATTAGCTTCCTCGATTAGTCTCCTTGCCAGCCTATGGTCGCTGGGAAATATCACATAGGTTGTTCCATAAGAGTGCCTTAACCAGAGATCTTCTACTTCACCCCTTCTATAAGTTCTACGAACGGCTTCATCTGAAGAAGCCGCAGGGTCATTTATTACAGGGTCTCCACTAGAATCAAAACCGGCTAGCACCACTATGTGACCATCGCTTGACTCTATCGGTGCTCCAGTCAGCTCCCCCTTCCCCCAGGCGTAACTAAGAGCCAAGGGGATACCTACATATATCCATCTCTCAGCATCCGCTAAAGATCTCATGCGTATCAAATATGCCTCCATCCCTCGGGAGGATGCATAGGCAACGTTGAAAGACCAATTCCCATAACCACCATACATCCAGTCAAAAACGCCCTGCACAGCATCCCTAACTCGATCACTACAATTCTGACTTCCTATTCCCCAGTACCCAAGCAGCATAGCGATGCAGGTGGGACTACACCAGACATTCCCCCCATTAGGGTAGACCATCTGGGAGCATAAAGGTACGTCGAGCACCCTCTCAACACAGGTGTGACTGGCAGAAGTACAGCTTGAGACAAAGCCGCTACCGGAGATAGTCAGCATTACCGACTTCAGACAGGGAGAACTCTCACTTGTCGAGAACAGGCGCACAATTATCTGCAGGGCATCAGCTTTATAAGGTACCTTTAGTTTCAGCACGTCGGTATCCACTTTGAGATATTGATCTTCAAAGGGCACCGAGTGACTTGCAAACGCTATATCCGAAGACCACACCCCCATGCTGACTGGATGCATCCACTGCCTATTCAATCTTACTTTGAGTAAGACCTCAACCCAGGTCCCTACTGGAGTCTCGAGGTTCCAAGAAACTATGGCTTGTTGGACACCATCAACCTCTAGGACCGGGCTAATGGCCTCACCAACTTGGTACCTACCACCATTGTAGTAATTATGACCATAGTATCCGCCAGGAGGATAAGGATCATGCTCTTCACGGGCGGTAGCAATATCTAGGAGCAAATTACCCGATTGAAGGCGTAGCCCTTCGAGTAACCAGCTATCAAATGTATTGCTGTAGCCTGAGCCGAAGAGAAAGTAACACGAACCAGAAGGTGAGGCGTTCATGTCGTGAGTATATCATACACACTAAGTGCCATAGTTTAAAAATATAATTGCCATGGCATCGAGTGCCATGGCAATTTCAGCGGAACCGACGGGATTCGAACCCGCGATCACGTCCTTGACAGGGACGTATGTTAGGCCACTACACCACGGTTCCTCGTGACGAGCTTATTATTACAAATCACGCATCCAGACGTCAAATTCTATTGTGGCTATTTACTCTGTTATAATCCGCTAATGACAAATACTAAGCACGCTGTACTTAACGAAGAGCAAAATGAGCTTCTTCGAAGGGAGCGCCAGCTATTTTCAGAACTGCTGGAGTTCCTCAGATCTTTTGATGCTCCTAGAAACGACATAGAATTAGTCGAACAGACGCTAAGTGACCTTGAAGAACTCTTTCTACTAGTTATAGTTGGCGAGTTCAACTCCGGCAAATCCGCCTTTATCAACGCGTTACTTGGTCGAGATATAGAGCCCGAGGGCGTCACCCCCACCACTGACAGGATCACCTTACTGAGATGGTCTCCCGAAAACTATGAAAGAGCACGGGGAGACGGTGTACTCGAGAGAGGTCAACCCATCGATCTTTTGAGAGAAGTTGCCATAGTAGATACACCAGGGACTAATGCCATTATCAGACATCATGAAGAGCTATCTAAGGGTTTCGTACCCAGATCTGATCTAGTGCTGTTTGTGACCTCTGCTGATAGACCTTTCACCGAGAGCGAAAGAGAGTATCTGGAGATCATCAAGGAGTGGGGAAAGAAGCTCATAGTAATCGTCAACAAGACAGACCTTCTTAGTACGAAGGAAGATGCAGAGAACATCAAGGAATTCATACAGAGCAACATGCAATCCCTACTGGGGATAACCCCACCAATCTTCCTGGTATCATCCAAGCTTGCTAGACGAGCCAAGGTAGCTGATAGCCAGATCGAAAGGGATGCTTTATATAAAGCCAGCGGTTTCGAGGAGCTAGAAGAATACATATTAAGCATACTAGAAGAAAGCAACAGGATAAGGCTAAAGCTAGAGAGTCCTCTAGGGGTAGCTGATCAACTGGCATCAAGATACACTCTAGGAATCAACGAGAGAATGTCCTTGCTTGAAGATGACTTCAGGATGACTGAGAACATAGATGCCCAGCTGGAGATCTACAAAGAGGACATGCAAAGAGACTTCAGTAGCCGAAGAGCCGAGATAGAAAACCTGATACACCAGCTAAACGAAAGGGGCGATAAGTGGTTCGAAGAGAACATCAGGATAGGAAGGTTCTTTGAGCTGGTGAAGAAAAACGAGGTACAGCAGAGATTCCAGAAGGAGGTAGTAGGCGATACCACAGAAATTATCGACCGCCATATCCAAGAGCTGGTCGACTGGATGGTTGATCGCGATCTAAGACAGTGGAGGTCCATAGTAGATTACGTCAATCGGAGGAGACAAGCGACCTATGACCATAACCTCATTGGTGAGATAGGCAGTAACTTCGAGTACAACCGTAACCAACTACTGCAATCTATAGCCCAAGATGCTAACAAGGTGGTACAAAGCTATGATAGAGAATACGAAGCTAGCAAGTTAGCTCTATCCATTCAGTCTGCAGTAGCACAAACTGCAGCAATGGAAGTAGGTGCAGTAGGGTTGGGAACACTAGTGGCTATGTTAGCTACAGCTACTGCTGTAGACGTCACTGGACTGCTGGCAGCCAGCACAATAGCAGTACTTGGACTCTTCGTTATCCCCAACAAAAGACGCAAGGCTCGTAATGAATTCAGAAGCAGGACAGAGGAAATGCGCCAAAAGCTGATAGAGGTGCTCACCCGACAGTTCGGTTTAGAGTTACAACGGTCAATAGAGCGCATCAGAGAAGCTATCGCTCCCTATACACGTTTTGTGCGATCGGAATACCAAAAGATGTCGAAAGCAAGGGATATGCTCTCCGAGATCAAGAAAGAGATAGAAAATCTGAGAATCCAGATCGGAGCACCAAGAATAAGCACATAGAGGTGACCTATATGAGAACAGCTGGCACTGTGTTCGGAATAATCCTACTTATAGCGGGCATTATATGGGCATTGCAAGGAGCTGGAATAATTCAAAGCAGTAGTCCCATGACAGGGCAAACATTCTGGATATTTGCGGGCATAATAACGGCAATAGTAGGAGCTGTGATAGCTTACTGGTCCTGGAGCAGGAGATCTACCTAGTGAGCGTTTCAAGTTGTCGATTCGCTGGCCTAGCAGTTGACTTAGCCGAATCCTTAACGCTAGACTTTTCTAGAGTATTTGGTGGCTGTAGCTCAGTTGGTTAGAGCGTCTGTCTGTGGAACAGAAGGTCGTGGGTTCGAGTCCCATCAGCCACCCCGAGAGAAACTAGAAGATATCTGGATTTACAAGCACATCCCCTGCAAGCACCCCCTTCTGTAAGGGCTACGGAAACCACTTTGGAAGCCACTTCTGCTAGCTACTGTCCGCAAACAACAGCCTGCCCAACCTCTTGGCAACTGTCACCTAAATCATGAACAGCATATGGGAGCAGGCTGCAGTGTCAAGGAAATACCTGCGTGTCACAGACGCTTGGCCACGGTTTTGAAAGGATACAGAAAAGCAGTTTGCTTACCAAAGCAAGGCTAGTTTGGATCTCATATCGAGATTGACCATAAGCTCAATAAAGAGCGAATAAAACTGGAACAAGATCTCATAGGTTACAACAAATCAACAGATCAGTGGCAGCTGAAAGAAAGATCCTACAACCCAAGCTGGAAAACATAGCTAAGCCACTTGCTCATGCCAATGCTAATTGCAAAGCTCTATGATGATTCCTTACTACCCTACAAGCCGGGTAACTTTGGATGCTCGATCTTCTCGGGATATATAAGAAGGTCACCATGCACATAAACAAATTCGGTAAGAGTATGCTCAGGAGCATCTCCCTCACTCAATATATGCCTAACTTTGAACCCCTTTACGGTTAGGGCATCAGATATAAGTCTGCGGTGGCAGCGCCAGTACAGTGCTTCCGAACACATAATAGCCGTAGTCCAGTCCTCTGCCATACTTATTAGGGAGTCAAGAGCTTGCCTGAACTTATCTGTCATCATGTAATCTGCATATCCTCGAAACGAATCATTGAGCCAACCAGTATTGGGGGATTCTTCACTCGGTTTACGAAAGCCACCCAGATCCCGTAAGTGAACGTATTGTATGTCCACTTCTCGTAAGGTGTTAGACAGCTGATCTTTATTATATCGAGGAAACTTTCTTGAACCCGGCGCCACCCTCACATCACACAGCAAGCTCACCTCATATACTTGCAGGAGCCTTATAAACTCTTGAAGACTCCGAGAAGAATGTCCTATGGTATATATGATCTTACTTCTCTCAGTTTCGTTCACTGTTGAGTATCTAACTCTTTACAATTATGCTGGATTATAACTTTGTATTACGAGGGAATTATTCATAAGGGTCAAGAGAGCCAGAACTATATCTTCTCATATCAAGATACTGACAGGGAAAGATAAAGGACTAACAGAGCGACCTCTAATTCCAGCACGGAGACTGGTAACAGGTTTTCTGGCAGTTATAACCCTAGGGACTCTCCTCTTAATGCTTCCTATAAGCTCAAACCATGGCTGGACAAACCCCTTAGTGGCTCTATTTACATCGACCTCAGCTGTATACGTAACTGGACTAGTAGTGGTTGATACCGGCACATATTGGTCCCCGTTTGGCCAGTTAGTAATACTTCTGTTGATGGAGATTGGAGGTTTAGGATTTATAGTAGGAGCAACAGTACTGGTACTTTTGGGTAAGGATAGACTGGGATTTCAGGAAAGAGAGATAGTCAGGCAAACCGGGTCTACCCTTATCCTTGGTGGACAAAGTTCTTTCGTCATCAGGGCAGTGATGCTTGCGCTATGTGCTCAGCTAGCAGGTGCGATCTTACTCCTTATAAGGTTTATTCCAGAATTTGGCTTCACTGTGGGTATGTGGATGTCCATATTCCACTCAGCAGCCGCTTTTACCAACGGCAGCTTCGATCTGTTTGGCGATTATCGTAGCTTAGCTAGTTACAGGTCTGATCCCTTGATATTACTGACTATCGCAACGCTCATAATAGCTGGAGGCACCAGCCTTCTAGTAGTGGAGGACTTGTGGAGGCATAGGAGCTGGAGAAAACTCACGCTCGACACTAAGATCATACTTATCGGCATACCAACATTACTCATTCTTGGCACTATGTTTATAATGCTGATCGAAAGCAAGAACCCTAGCACTCTTGGCAACAGATCAATAGGAGAACAGCTACTCAACTCGTTTTTTCACTCATCTGCAGCACGCACAGCCGGTTTCACGACATGGAACTTTGGACTCTCAGACGACCGTACGCTGTTCTTTGTAATCGGCCTTATGTTCATAGGCAGCGCTCCAGGATCCATGGCAGGCGGAATCAAGATCACTACTGTAGCGATTGTCCTGGCAGCTGCTTGGAGCAATATACGTGGCCGTAGGGATACGGAACTCATGGGGAGAAGAGTCCCACAAGAGCAAGTAAGACAGGCATTGACAGTAGCACTCCTGGGAGTCGTGCTTATATTTACGATTGCGCTAACCATCAGCCTGCTGGAGCGGGCAAGATTCAGAGACGACTTTATCAAAGTACTGTTTGAGGTTACATCCGCATTTGGTACGGTAGGATTATCCACGGGTATCACCCCAGAGCTATCAGCTCCAAGCCAAATATTATTGATCATCACGA
>JBHORE010000170.1:0-2752 GCA_042408415.1 Thermobaculum sp. | reverse complement strand
AACAACCCCCAGATCAAGGCCTCGTTGTTTGCGCCTGCTTCCACGATGGCCTCCATCATAGCCAGCCAGTTCAATGAATCGACTGGGGCGCTGCGGGCCTCGCTCGTGGCCATAGCTCTCCTACTGTTTGCCATTACCTTGATGGTGAACATGGGCGCACAGGTGCTGATCCACAGCATGAACAGGTCAAGGGGGATGTAGATGGTGTTCAAGTTATCTTTCAGGCGAAGGCTAACAGATTCGATGGCCAGGAGCTTGATCTGCCTGTCTGCAATGTTGGCTATACTCCCCCTGGTGTTGATATTGCTCTACCTCGGGATCAGGGGTATCCCAGCTTTGAGCTGGGAGTTCTTTACTCAGCACCCACAACCCTTGTGGTCTCCAGGGGGCGGTATGTTGAACGGCATAGTCTGCACGCTCATCATCGTGGGGATGGCCTCTTTGATGGCGGTGCCCTTAGGAGTGCTCACGGGTATTTACTTGGGGGAGTACGGCACGGGAGCTTTTGCACGTGCCGTGCGCTTTCTGAGCGACAGCCTGGCTGGCATACCATCCATCGCGGCTGGTATCTTTGCCTACTCCTTGATCGTAACCGCCATGGGGCATTTCTCAGCCTTTGCGGGCAGCGTGGCCCTGTCGATCCTGATCCTCCCGGTCGTAGTCAGGACCACCGAGGACGCGCTGAGGATGGTGCCGATGGATATCAGGGAGGCTGCGTATGCCCTAGGCATCACTAGATGGCGAAGCGTGCTGCGAGTGGTGCTGCCGGCAGCAAGGGCGCCTATAGTTACTGGGGCCCTGCTAGGCATAGCTAGGGCCAGTGGCGAAACGGCTCCATTGCTCTTCACGGCCTTCGGCACACCCTTCCTGACGTTCGATCCTTCGCAGCCTATGAGCGCACTGCCGTTACAGATCTACGTGTATGCGACTTCGCCCTACGAGGTCAACTGGAACCTAGCCTGGGCAGCAGCCCTTACACTCGTAGCTATCGTGCTGCTGCTCAACGTCCTGGCTAGGGTAATATCTGCTAAGTCAAGATAGGGGGAAGGCATTGGAAGGTAACGCTAACAACAGAACCGTAAGCGTATGGCACAAAGGTGTATCTTCTCAGGAAGCACCCACCCAGGCAGCGATGGTAGCTGATAAGGTCTCCGCTTGGTACGGCTCCCGGCTGGCCATCAAAGATGTGACGCTCACTATATGGAAGCAACGGGTGACGGCCTTCATAGGTCCAAGTGGCTGCGGGAAGAGCACCTTCCTGCGCACCCTCAACAGGATGCACGAGCTGGTGCCCGGAGGGCGCGTCGAGGGCAGGGTGCTGTTTGGCGAGCAGGACATATACTCACCAGAGGTTGATCCCGTGGCTCTCAGGCGCCGTGTGGGTATGGTGTTTCAGCGACCCAACCCGTTTCCTACGATGTCCATCTTCGATAACGTCGCCGCGGGCCTCAGGCTGACGGGAGTGCGGAGTAAAACCCTCCTACAGGAGAGGGTGGAGAGCAGCCTGCGGCAGGCTGCCTTGTGGGAGGAGGTGAAGGACAGCCTACACAAGCCTGCCACTGCCCTATCTGGTGGACAACAACAGAGGCTCTGCATCGCTCGGGCGCTGGCGGTCGAGCCCGACGTCATCCTGATGGATGAGCCCACGAGCTCCCTGGACCCCATATCCACACAGAAGATAGAGGACACCATAACCGAGCTCAAGCAGAAGTACACCATCGTGATAGTGACACACAACCTCCAGCAGGCAGCTCGCATCTCCGACTACACTGGGCTGTTCTTGATCCGCAGGCAAGGGGATCCTGGGGAGTTGTGGGAAATGGACGCCACGGATAAGCTTTTCTCGATGCCCTCGCGCCCTGAGACCGAGAGCTACATAACCGGCCGTTTCGGGTGATGCTCCAGGGACATCTGGGCTACTTATGGACTTTCGAGAAAGTTAGATACATCCATTTGGCCTCCTCAGTTCGTATGCAAGGGTGAAGAATTAGGGAGGAGGTTATCCTATGTTACGGTCTTTAGCGGTGCTGCTTGGTCTATGCTTGGTGCTGATTTTCTCGACGTACGCTGGGGCGCAATCTGGGGTCACAGTGAAGGTCATGCATAACGAGGAGTATGGGAATATACTGACGGACTCCAAGGGTATGACGCTCTATATGTTCGTGCCTGACAAGCCCAACGAGAGTACATGCTATGGGTCTTGTGCGCAGGCCTGGCCGCCGTTGATCCTGGAGTCAGGCCAGCCTACGGCTGGTGCAGGAGTGAACGCCAAGTTGGGCTTGACCACTCGCAAGGACGGCAGCAAGCAGGTGACTGTCAATGGTATGCCTTTGTACTACTTTGCCGGCGACAAGAAGCCCGGCGATGTCAATGGCCAAGGTCTGAACAAAGTTTGGTGGGTGCTATCTGCTTCGGGTCAGCCTATTAGGTCGGAGGAGCAGACTCCCGAGAAGCCTCCAACCACCGGGGGTGGCGGCATGGCTACTCACGGACCGTTACCCAAGGCTCCGATCGTGGCCCTGATGCTGTTGGGAATTGCGGCTGCTGGAGTAGGGTACGGCGTACGCCGCTGGGCAAGGTGAGCTAGAGTTGGGGCCCGGGGAAAACAGCTCCCGGGCCCCAAATAGCGACCTTGGTCCACTTCTTGCTTCTTCCAGTGCGATCGCATGGAGCAAGCAGCTGAAAGGAGTGGGGCATGTTTACTGTCGGCTTGGTTGTGGCTGCTCTCTTGACGGTGCTGGGAGACGTGGCG
>JBHORE010000167.1:0-7622 GCA_042408415.1 Thermobaculum sp. | reverse complement strand
CTGTTAACTATGGCCTGATGGAGCCATTGAAAGATTTTGCCGCTCAGGGGACGCCTGTGTGGGGTACATGTGCGGGTATGATTTTCCTCTCAAACGATGTGGGTATGGAGCAGCCCTTACTTGGGCTGCTCGACGTAAAGGTACGGCGGAACGCGTTTGGCCGGCAGCTTGATTCCTTCGAAGCTGATATAGAAATGCCGGAGGTTAGCGAACGCCCTGTACACGCAGTGTTTATAAGAGCTCCGATAGTGGAATCAGTTGGGCCAGGGGTGCAGGTATTGGGTAGGCTTCAGGATGGTACGGTAGTCGCCGTGAGGCAGGGTAATATACTAGCGACATCTTTTCACCCAGAACTTACTCAAGATCCCACCATGCACCTCTACTTCATCTCTATGGCAAAGGGAGATCTGGTAACCAATAGATCTTGACTATAGGACTATCAAGTTTCCATCTTTAGTTATTCCGATCATAGTATCAAAACCCTCTCTGTTGATGGAGACTACTTTGCGAGCGATCTCTTCAGCCTCCAACTTATTGTCCTGCGACAATGCTGTGAGCAGGAGATAGCTTCTGACTCCTTCAGGTTTGCCCCTTAGTATGCCCAGAGGAGATGCTAGTATCTTTGCAAACGCTTCAACTGTAAGAGGAGATGAAGGATCCATACAAGCTAGTTTCTGACCTTCTTCTGGCCGGTGACACGCTTCTGATAGAGACATGCCCAGAGCTTTGAGGCTTGCTATGGCAACGAAGTGAGTAGTATATGGAGGTACAGCAGGTTCGTGCTCGGCGGGAGCCTTGATGAATCTATGCCTGGCCCCATCGGCCTCGACTATCACTGAGTCGGCGGTATTTTTGATATGCCAAAGAAAATCAAAATCTACTCCCTGCAACTTGTCCTTGCGTGCTATTGCGCCAACTATAGTTACGTGTCGGTACTTCTCTAAAGCTTCAGGTAAGTAATTAACCTTCTGCTCAATCTCCTCACGAGTCAGTACCAAAGGTGTTTGATTTTTGGACGGCATCTGTATAGCGGTTGTAGTAGTGGTTATGACTCTTAGTCCCCTGTCCGATAGCTCATGGGCTATTCGGAACATAGTGGTGGTTTTCCCGCCAGCACCTACTAGGGATACGAAGCTAGATGGTCCTATTTCGAGATACGAGCTAAGGTTGTTGCTAAGCATTTTGATAAAGCATCTTACTTATGGTTCTAGTATCCTTATTATGGTAAAAATTGCACTTAGATTCCAACGGGGGATACTTAATGAATTCCGATATAGAGCAAATTCTCATAACTGAGTCCGAACTCCAGGCCAAGATCAAGGAACTTGGTAGCCGGATAGCTGAGGACTATAAGGATAAGATACCAGTGTTGATAGGGGTGCTAAATGGAGCAGTTATGTTTGTGTCTGACCTTATAAGGGCTTGCCCCATTCAGCTCAACATAGATTTTATGGCAGTTAGCTCTTATCAGGATAGCACTGAAAGTAGCGGTGTAGTGAAGATCATCAAGGATCTAGATCGTAATATCAGCGGCAGACACATATTGATCGTTGAGGACATAATCGATACGGGTTTGACCTTATCCTACCTTCTTGAGACGTTGCAAGCCAGGCATCCAGCCAGCATCAAAGTATGCGCTTTGCTGGATAAGGCCAGCAGAAGGCGCGTGAATGTGCCTATAGATTATCTGGGATTTCAGATACCAGATAAATTTGTTGTTGGATACGGATTGGACTTTAGAGATCTATATAGGAACCTTCCTTATATAGGAGTACTTAAGCCTTATCTGTATGAGGGAATAACCGGAGACAACGATATATAACAAACGATCTGTATGCTTGACTCATAAAAGGCTATACTGTTGTGTGATCTTTGAGATGAACTTTATAAATGCTGGAGGATTTCTAAAACATGACTAACGGTCATGATCCCAGCTCAGAGTTAGATGTAAAGGAAGTTAGGCGGGGCAGACATCCGGGTGATAGGTATGTAAGAGTCCAGCATAATCCAGGATTTCAAAAAGTTGGCCGTGGATATATATCGGTTACTCCCAGAGCAACCGAGCCTAGGACTTTCGTTGGCAAGGCGCTAAGGAGTGTTAGAAGGTTTCTAATTGGTTCGCCAATAGAGACTGCAAGGGAGGTTCATGAGCGCCTCACGAAGATAAAAGCACTGGCAATTCTAGGTTCGGATAATATCTCCTCCTCATCGTATGCTACTGAAGAAATTATGAGGATCCTGTTGCTGGGTGGAATATCTGCATTGTCTCTAACCCTACCTATAACCTTAGCAGTTATAGGTGTCCTCATAATAGTTGTTATTTCCTATCAACAGACAATAAGAGCCTATCCTCATGGCGCTAGCGCCTACATAGTAGCGTCCAACGAGTTGGGGAAGCTTCCAGGACTGACGGCAGCTGCATCTCTTCTCAACGATTATGTGCTTACTGTTTCGGTATCTATTGCTGCCGGTGTGGCGGCATTAGGATCTGCGGCTCCGTTCTTCCTGGGATCAAGCGCTGGTGACTTCTTCTATAACCATAGAGTGCTCGTATCAATTGTGTTGATAATGATCATCATGATAGGTAATCTGCGGGGAGTGCGAGAGGCTGGGACAATTTTTGCGGCTCCTACTTACATCTATATAATTTCTATCCTTGGTCTTTTAGCTTATGGCTTTTACAGATTTGTTAACGGCGATCTGCCTGAGTATAACCCGCCTCCTGGTTGGGTAGAGGAATGGCAGCATAGATCTCTAGGTGCACTAAGTATATTGCTAATACTAAGGGCTTTCGCCTCAGGTTCTGTAGGTCTAAGCGGTACTGAAGCCATTTCAGATGGGGTGCCGGCCTTCAAACCACCTGAATGGAAAAACGCTAGGATAACCCTTATATTCATGGCAGGGACTTTCGGGATACTATTCCTAGGTATAAGCTTCCTTTCGGGTCAACTGCACATAATTCCTGCCCCTGAGGAACAAGAGACTGTCCTCAGCCAACTGGCTCGTACCCTTGTAGGTACAGGCCCTTATTACTTGCTAGTTCAGGCAGCTACTGCGGTAGTACTGGTATTGGCTGCTAACACGGCTTTCTCCGACTTCCCTAGATTGGCTTATTTCCTAGCACGCGATGGCTATATGCCTCACCAGTTCTTGCATAGAGGTGATAGGCTGGCATTTTCTGTGGGGATAATCTCTTTGTCAGTAATAGCTTCCCTTTTGCTGATAATATTTGGTGGTAGCGTGACAGCTCTAATCCCTCTGTATACGGTTGGTGTGTTTGTGGCTTTCACTCTTTCCCAGTCCGGCATGGTTGCTCATTGGCGTAGACAGAGAGGAAAAGGATGGAGGGTGAAGGCTGCTGTAAACGGTGTAGGGGCCACTATCACAGGCATAGTGGCCGTGATAGTGGCAGTGACTAAGTTCTCCAGTGGTGTTCCCCTGTTCAACATAGGCAGTTTCACCGTACATGCAGGCTCTTGGATAGTCCTTGTACTCGTACCTCTCATGATATTGATGTTGATGTCAATCCGTAGCCACTACGAGAGAGCGCAGAGGGAGCTACAACCTGAAATTCCCATTAATCCATCTGATATCAAGCACACGATCATAGTACCGGTAGCCAGCCTGAATAAGGTAGCTCTGCAAAGTCTTGCATATGCCAAATCTATAAGCCCGAACGTCACAGCCATACACGTAGTAGAGAATCAAGAAGAGGCGGAAGAGTTTAGGAAGGAATGGGAAAAGTTTGGCAGCCCATGTAGCCTGGTTATCATGGAGTCTCCTTATAGGTCTCTCGTTGGTCCGATATTGGCTTATATAGATGCGGTAGACAGGAAGAGACCGGATGATACCATAACTGTAGTACTGCCCGAGTTCGTGCCTAAGCACTGGTGGGAAAGGCTGCTACATAATCAGACTGCACTCAGGTTGAAGGCAGCGCTATTGTTTAGGCCTGGCACGGTGGTAATAAACGTGCCCTATCACTTGAAGTAAGCGATAGGGGGGCCAGCCAGCTGGCCCCCCTATCGTGCGTCTTAATGCCTAATCATCTAGTCTGTGTAGAAAGGAAACTTGCCTGTCAGGGACCTTACTCTTTCTCGAGCCTCGTCGAGTACTTCACCTTGTCTTGCATCTATTACTGTAGAGATTATATCGGCGATCTCCTCCATCTCCGGTTCCTTCATACCCCTGGTCGTCACTGCAGGAGTACCTATTCTTATGCCGCTGGTGACAAAGGCGGACTGTGTATCGTAGGGCACGGTATTTTTGTTAACAGTGATTCCCACCTCGTCCAGCAGAGATTCCGCCTCCTTGCCAGTGATGTTTTTATTCCTTAGATCCACGAGCATCAGATGGTTATCGGTTCCACCACTGACGAGGTTGAATCCATGCTTTGTCAGGGATTGGGCAAGAGTTGAGGCGTTTCTCACTATCTGTCTCTGATACTCCTTGAATTCAGGCTGTAGAGCCTCCTTGAGGGCCACAGCCTTAGCAGCGATGACATGCATTAGTGGTCCACCTTGCACACCAGGGAATACGGCCTTATCAAGAGCCTTGGCATGTTCTGCCTTACAGAAGACTAGTCCTCCCCTTGGGCCACGAAGGGTTTTGTGGGTGGTAGTGCTAACGAAATCGGCGTATGGAATGGGTGACTGATGCAGTCCAGCTGCTACCAGTCCTGCTATGTGGGCCATATCTACGAACAGATAGGCTCCGACCTCGTCTGCTATCTCTCTGAAGATGTCAAACCTTATCTCTCTTGGGTAAGCGCTAGCGCCAGCAATAATCATCTTGGGATTGTGCTGCTTAGCTAGGTCCCTTACTTGGTCGTAGTCTATGTATCCAGTCTCTCTCGAGACACCATAACGGAAAAAAGTGAAGTACATACCTGATATGTTAATTGGATGCCCATGTGTGAGGTGGCCACCATGAGTAAGGTCCATGCCCAGCACCGTATCTCCGGGCTTAAGGGTAGCTAGGTATACTGCGGTATTTGCTTGTGCACCGCTATGAGGCTGTACGTTGACGTGGTCGGCCCCAAATAGCTGCTTAGCTCTCTCTATAGCCAGGCTCTCCACAACGTCCACATATTTGCAGCCGCCATAGTATCTTTTGCCTGGCAGTCCTTCGGCGTACTTATTAGTAAGTACAGAACCTTGAGCCTCCATCACCGCTTTGGAAACGAAGTTCTCCGAAGCTATAAGCTCCAGAGTACTCATCTCGCGATGCTTTTCGTGCTGTATAGCCTCATATATTTCAGGGTCGAATTCTGCCAGCGAGGGAAACCTTACTTTACTTTCGCTTATCGCCATATGATTCACCTTTTGGAGTATATGTTTTCATTTTCTTCTGAGCATTCTAGCATTTATCGTTATCCAAACGCATCTAGTTTACTCATAATACTTTTTGACGTAGAATGCAGAGGGAGAAGAAGGAGACTTTTGGGGCTGTATCATGAGTAGGTTCCATTTGATAAGACTTATTGTTACCCTCTCGGTAGGTATAGCGTCCATAGCACTTTGTATAGTTCCTCAAACTAGAGCTCAGATTCTCTTCCTTAGTGCTGGTATCCTTACAAGTATAGGCATAAACAAACCAGAACTCATTTTTCTGCCTGCTGCTCTGATCATAGGTTGGATAGTGCTTGATATTCTTGCTGTGTTTCTCGGATTTTGGGTTTTTGATAGAAGAGAAGCTAAGAGGAATGCCTTGAGGCGCAAGCTCCTCATAGAAGAAGGTCTCCTTCCTGACGAGGAAGAAGTCAAGGGGGCTATAAACGTCAAGAAACACCCTAGAAGTTAAAACGACCTCGGGGGAGGTTAGATGAGAGGTAGTATTGTGCTGTTTGTTGTAGGACTGGTGCTGGTGGCTGCTATAACTGCCTGGTTTGTGTTCGGATATTTCCTTTCACAGCCGACCATCAGCAACACTCCCTCGGTAGTCTCACCGGCCCCGGGCAAGGTGATTCCTATACCCACTGGAACAGCTGTTGATCCAGGGGTGATCTACAACTCTCCAGTCAGATAAAGCTTTATTCGCTGGTATTCTGATCTCTGATTGTGGTCCTCTGTGAGTGCCTATATTCTTCTATTAGTTTGAAGACTGTGTTCTTATGAGGTCGAACTTTGCAATGCTCATCCGCGTTACGAGCCTCATCACAGTAGCCCATCCTAACGCATTTTATTACTAGAAACTGCGCTAGGAAGGGATGTGTTCTGCGCACCTCAGCCTTGATGAGTGCGAATAGCTTGCGGATCTCCCACTGCGCCATGGTGCACAGCCTCAATCCACTCATGTGTATAAGCTCGCGTAGATTGACGGTCATTACAAGATTGGTCTGTATGCCGTTGGGAAATAGGAAGCGTGCGTCCTCTGCAGGCACTCCTTGGGATAGCATCTCGGAGTAAAGCTCCATATTACCTTCTATAGCCTGGACTAACTTCTCCAAGAGATCTGAATCTTCGGCTATGGATTCAGGCACTGTATACTGTGGGTGTTTATAACGAACATACCTTTGAGATTGCTGGTCAAAGCTCACGCCCATCCTGTGGCGTACCAGCTGATGAGATAAGGATCTTGACACTCCGGAGATGGCGAATGTGAACCATAGGTGCTCTATTACTGTGCCATGCCCACTCTCTATTATGCTCTCGATGAGCTTCTGCATCTTCTCTTCGGGAATCTTCCCTGAAAGAGCGTCTTCCCATATATCTTCTGGGTATTTCTCAGAATAGCATGTCCTGGCTGCAGTGTAAGCGATTGGGAGATAATACTGTTCAGCTATCTCCTTAGTTGGGAACAACAGCTTGACCTTGATATTAGTTTTTTCTCCTCTCGTAAGGGCTATGCTATTATTAGTGGACTGCTGTGCCATTTTGCGATCCCTTTTTGAATTCTATGGTACTATAGTGCTACTTACATTAGTGTTTGTCAAAAGTGCTGATTCGTAGGCGCGAGACGATGCTAATTATCCACCTTGGTACAATAAGATTGGAATAACTTATTAAGATTCTTTTTCAAGGTGATTCTGGATTAGAGGTATGGCAAAGAGTCAGGAAATTGCTAGCAACAGATATTGTGTAGACCCCTACTCCTACAAGAGGCGGCGTACTCATGAGGTAATGGTTGGTAATGTGGGAGTTGGGGGGAATAATCCGATAAGAGTTCAGTCGATGACCACGACCAGGACAAAGGATGTGGAATCGACTGTTAACCAGATCGTGTCCTTGGTAAATGTGGGATGCGAGATAGTGAGAGTTACTACTCCCACGCCTGCTGATGCCAGGGCCATAAAGGATATCAAGAAGGAGCTTCAGTCCAAGAATATACACATTCCTATAGTGGCTGATGTTCACTTCAGTCCTCACGCAGCGATGGAGGCTGCGCTATGGGCGGACAAGGTAAGGATCAATCCAGGTAATTTTGCGGACACTAAGCTCTTTCACATAAAAGAGTACACCGATGAGGAGTATGCTAAGCACCTGGAGAAGATAGCTGAGAAGCTATATCCTCTGGTGATGCGTTGCAAGGAGAGAGGAATATCAATGCGCATTGGCACTAATCATGGTTCCCTCTCCGACAGAATAATGTCCAGGTATGGCGATACCCCTCTGGGCATGGTG
>JBHORE010000044.1:0-5522 GCA_042408415.1 Thermobaculum sp. | reverse complement strand
AGAGAAGGACTTCGTAGCGGCGGCGATAGTGAGCGGTGAGAGCACGCCCAGAATCATCTTCAGGGAGATCCTGCCCAACATGACCTCAATCGTTGTCGCTGGCTTCTTCGGCAGCGTTACCTACGCCATAGGCGCCGAGGCCGGGCTGGAGTTCCTGGGGCTGGGCAACGTGAGCACCGTGACCTGGGGCACCATCCTGTTCTGGGCGCAGAACAACGCGGGGCTGCTGACCGGCGCATGGTGGACGTTCGTGCCCGCTGGTCTGGCTATAGCCCTGGTGGCGTTCGCGTTCTCGCTGATCAACTACGCGGTAGACGAGATCACAAACCCAAGACTTCGAGCGGAAAGGGAAGGTTCGCATGTCCTCAGAAAGCACAAGATCCCGTTCAGCAGGGCAACCCCTGTCCTCCGAGCCAAGTAGAGATGCGCTGCTGCAGGTCGAGGACCTGCACGTGGAGTACGTCACCGGCAGGGGGCCGGTGAGGGCTGTGGAGGGCGTATCCTTCTCGATAGCCCCCGGCGAGGTGTTCGGCCTGGCGGGCGAGTCGGGCTGTGGTAAATCCACCGTAGCGCACGCTATCATGCGCATCCTGCGTCCACCGGCGATCATTACCGGCGGCCGCATCAGGTTTCAGGACAAGGACGTGCTCTCGATGAGCGACGAGGAGCTGGAGCGCTTTAGATGGTCCTCCGTCTCCATGGTGTTCCAGAGCGCCATGAACTCCCTCAACCCGGTGATGACGATCGGTGACCAGATCGTGGATGCCATTACCTCCCACTCGGACATGTCCGAGCGGCAGGCATGGGAGAGGGCAGCTGAGCTGCTGGAGATCGTGGGCATTGAGCCCTCTCGCCTGCGCTCCTACCCACATCAGCTGTCGGGCGGCATGCGGCAGAGAGCCGTGATCGCCACGGCTCTCGCACTCAACCCTCCGCTGATGATTATGGATGAGCCCACGACCGCGCTCGACGTGGTGGTGCAGAAGGAGATCATGCAGCAGATCGAGGAGCTCAAGGACCGTCTTGGGTTCTCCATCCTGTTCATCACCCACGACCTATCGCTTCTGGTGGAGTTCTCAGACCGTATAGCCATAATGTATGCTGGACAGATAGTTGAGATGGCTCCCTCCAGGGAGCTGTTCGACAACCCGCTGCATCCCTACACCTACGGGCTAATGAACTCCTTCCCTTCGATCAGTGGCGAGAAGCGCAAGCTAACCGGCATACCTGGATCACCTCCAGACCTGCTGCATCCGCCTTCGGGGTGCCGTTTCCACCCCAGGTGTCCCTATGTACAGCCCAGCTTCAAGGAAGTGGTACCTCGCCTGCGAGAGGTACGCCCGGGGCACTTTGTTGCCTGTCACTTGTACGATTCCGTGCAGCCGGGCAAGCAGGAGGTGTCCCTCAGGGCGGCTGTGGGCGGGGAGTTGAGGTTCGGAGAGCTTCCTAAATAGATTGAAGGGGTGCCCTAGTAGGAGGGCACCCCTTCTTCGTTAAGTTTGCCGCAGCTTGCAAGCGATTGAGCGAAGTGATCCACTCTATCGTTTGCAAGCTCCAGAAGCGTTCTAAGCTGCTCGTCAGCTATGCTGTAGTAGATGAAGCTCCCCTTGCGGCGGACAGATACCAACCCGCACCATCGCAAGCACGCCAAGTGGTTGGATACCCTGCTCTGTGACATCCCCAGCTTGCTCACGATCTCGGAGACGTTCTTCTCTCCCTCCAGCAGGAGCTCCAGAATGCCCATCCGCACGGGATCGCCCAGCACGCGGAAGAACCTGGCCTTCAGCTCCGTGTCGCTGTAGGGCTCCTGTGCCCCCTGAGTGATGGCCTCGCTCAAAAGACGATCCTCCTGTGTGGTATATCTACCCCTATTATATAGGTAAGGCGAGCGTTACACCTAGCAGCTAGCGAGCCTCGTGGCCCCGGCGGATGGTGGCACTGGTGCTGAGGAGCGGTGCTCATACCAGACGATAACCAGCTAACGCGAGGAGTGGCACCCAAAAGCTCTACTTCGCCTGGGGCTGCGTGGCGTCCACGGAGTGGTGGGGAACAAAGCAGTGGCTCATGAAGGGGAGCTCCCGGGCTCGCAGCGCTGGCTGCGCTTGGCCAGCACTGATATTGTTTAGGCTGGCGGGCCTGTACGAGGGATCCAACCCGAAGAGCTTAGGATGTCAGGACCACCGAGGCTATCGCCGCTGCGAGCACCCCGCACACGCACGTGAGCGCGGCCAACAGCAGCAGTACCCTCCTGGGGAAGCTCGTCCAGACCATGGCGATCGATGGCAAGCTGATAGGTGCCAGCGTCATCAGCAGCGCGGCGGCGGGAGCTGGCCCAAGCCCCGCAGCGAGCATTGCCTGGACGATCGGTACCTCGCCGGCGGTGGGGATCACGAACAGCGTACCCAGCAGCGCCAAGAGGACCACCCCGTCCCAGGACAGGGATAAGCCGCCGTCCAGCTGCGGGAAGATGTAGCCTCTCAGGGCTCCCAAGGCAAGCACTATAACCGCGTACTCCGGTACGAGCTTGAGGGTTATCCCGGCGAAGTTGCGTAGCCAGCGCACCAAGGGATTGGATGCCGAGCTCGTTTCCGGCAGGGATGTATACACGGCTTCCATCGATACCTCCTGCGACCCGGCTATCCTGTTGGTTAGGGCGGCAGCCACTAGCACCAGGCAGATCCCCAGCACTAAGCGCAGCAGCGCCCAGCGCCAACCAAGCACGAACAGCATGAACACCAACACCGCGGGGTTGAGCGTGGGGTTACCCAGAAAGAAGGCGACCGCGCTGCCCGTGGAAGCTCCACGCCTCCTGATGCCCCTGACTACCGGGGCCACACAGCAGGTACACATCATGCACGGCAGGGCCATGACCGCTCCCAGGAAGGATGAGCGCATGCTGCTGCTGCCGAGCAACTTCGCCAGCCAGTCTCTGGGGATGAACGTCTCGATGGTGGCCGCCATCAGCAGCCCTAAAAGCATCGCCTGCCACACGGCCTTGAAATATGTCAGGGCGTATTCCAGACCACTGGAGAGCGAGGGTGCAGGAGCCTTGCCGGATCTATCGTATACTATTGGGTTGCCCAGCGTGTGGGTCGATAGCGCCTTGAGTGCCTTATGGAAGTAGGGATCCCACTTGACGAAGTACAGGCCAACCAGCGCCAGGCCCAACAGCAGAGCTATGCCGACCAAACCCTCGCGCCGGTAGCTCCGCGTAGAGGTCAGCTTGGAGCTCACCTTCACCTCCTACAACACAAGCAACTTATGATAGGTAACTATATAATTATCTAATAGTATAATCGGACCCTTACCGCAGGGCAAGTAAGCTTAGCTGGTAGTAGATCAGGTACAGGCCGGCCAGCAGGACGATCGCCGCACTCGCTCTCTGCACGTACGGGAGTACACCTCTTAGCCTTCCCACTGCAATGGTCCCCGCGATGGCGACTGCCATCGCCACTCCAGTCACCACAACGCCCATGCCCAGTGCGTAGCTCACGAACGCCAGTAGTCCTGCGAGCGCTCCCCCGGCAGCCACCGAGGCCCCAATCGCGACCAGGAAGATGGGGATGGTGCAGGAGAGGGAGGCGAGCGCGTAACCTATCCCCAAAGCGAAGAACGACACAACCCCACTACCTTTGTGCACCCGTACGCCCGGAACCCACCTCAGATGCAGCTGATGTCCAGTCAGGAGGTAGGCACCCAGCAGTACCAGTGCCGCTCCTACCAAGAGCGAGACGTACGGCATGTAGCTCATGATGGCCCTACTGCCCAGAGTCAGGAGCGCCCCGAACAAGAGGAACACGCTGACGAACCCGACGGTCATCATCAGGCCGAACAGCAGCCCCTTGGCTAGCCTACCCGCACCAGGGTGCTCGGTGGGGGAAGCGACCTCGTGCAGCACATAGGACAGCAACGCCGGCAGCATGGCGAAGCCGCAGGGATTGAACGCCGCTACCAACCCTGCCGAGAAGGCCAGCGCGATGGGAGCCGAACTCATCTCAATGCCTCCTGCACCGCCGCCTCGAGCTCCCCTTGGGAGGTACCACCCTCGAACCTAGCAATCACCCTCCCTTGCCTGTCTATGACCACCTTGGTGTCGGCGACCTGCACGCTGTAGGCGGTGGTCACTTTGTAGCCGCGGTCGACCGCCCAGCCGTAGTCTCCGCCGTTGGCCATCTGCTTGAACCTCAGGAGATCTTGCCTGCTGTCGTCGCTCTCGACGTCCAGCACCAGCACCTCTAGCCCCTGGCCGTGGTACTTGTCGTACAGCTGGTTCAGCTTGTATATCTCGGGGATGCAGGAGTAGCACCAGGGAGCGGTGAACATGAGCACGACTGCCTTGCCTCTGTTGGCTGAGAGTGTGAAGGTGCTCCCGTCCAGGGTGGTCACGCTGAAGTCCGGAGCCCGCTGCTGCGCCGAGCTCCCTGCCTGCCCCGGGCCCAGCCGCGGCCAGCTCTCTCGACCCAGCAGGAGGGCGCCCACCAAGAAGGCCGCGAGCATTACCACCCCAACCAGCAGGAGCACTCCCCCGCCGCCCGTCCGGGACGAGGAATTAGATGAGCTAATCTTCTTATCTGCGGACGACATTCTCAGCCTCCTTTCTACTTTGGCCCTCCGAACGGAGGTGATCAATCCCGCAGCAGTCTGCGTTGACATTGCGCTCTCGACTGCCAGAGCCCAGCAGCTTGATGCCCGCAGCGATGGCGAGCACGAAGTATATCAGCATGCCGATCCCGAGGATCAGAGGGTTGCTCGTCAACAGGGAACCCAGAGCCGTGCCGCCGAGCAGCCCCACCATGATGGGCAGGGTCAGTGGTAGGTGGCACGGGCAGGCGATCACCCCAGTGCCCAGAAGCAACACCCCGATGATTCTACGTAACATAAGCGATACCTCCCTAAGTAATTCCCGCTAGCTGGTCGGTGGCAGAGGGCAACCGCAGCCAACAGGCAAAGGCTTACCCTGTCTGTCCACTAGCAGCAGCCTGATCTTGACGCCCTCTCCCAGATGGGACTTGATCTGGCGCACGACGAAGTCGAGCGGTGGCCCTAGGTCCGGGTGCCTGGGACTCAGGCGTAGGTAGATGGACACGCCAGCAGGGGAGCTACCTGCCCTAGCTGACGCTACACCCCTAGTCCCCTCCAGCTGCCTTACCAGGCGAGAGCGGAATCTGGCTTCCCGCAGAGCCTGGCTGCTGATGCGCACTTCTTGCAGGCGGGGCCACACCAACACATCCACCGTGCGCGAGCGCACTCGCGGCTTGGTCGCCCGCGATGGCGTCTTGTCGGGCCCGTTTGTCCTCGGGTGCGCCCTGTTACCGGCGTTTGCCCTCCTCCAAGTGCTACGCTCCTTGAGGACCCAGCTCTTCTCGAGCGTGGGAGTTATCGCTGGAGTGGTCCCAAGGGTGGGCCCTGGATCTGGAGTGGCTTGCGCGGCCGGCGTCGTCCCCTCGCCAAGTGCCTGGTTCGTCGTATAGCCGCAGCCGGCCATGAGTGCTCCCAGGAGTGTCCAGGCCAGCAAGCCAAGA
>JBHORE010000154.1:0-4136 GCA_042408415.1 Thermobaculum sp. | reverse complement strand
CTTGGTTTTGCTGTATGTGTCTCGTCAATCAACTAGTACAACACCTGGATCACGCAATGAAGGGGAATTGCGTGCCCTTATTCTTACAGCTGCTGTCGGTGGTGGACATGAGGCTATAGGACAAGCCGTTAGAGCAGAGCTAGAGGGCCGAGGATACTACGTATGCGTTGAAGACGGATTAAAGTTGATGGGTAAGGTGGTCAATTGGATGATGGTGAGCTCCTACGCCAGAATGCTCAAGCATATGCGTTGGTCTAGAAGATCTCTTGGAGCAATAATGTGGGATGTGACCTTCAAGCTAACTGCCTTCGGTTGGTCTGCCCGCCTAGTTCGTCTGTTTGTGGGAGTATTCCTGTCTCGAAGATTACTGCCTGTAATAGAAGAGAGTAAACCAAGCATTGTAATATCGACCTATCCATTGATCACTGCCGCATTAGGATATCTCAGGAGGACTGGTAAGCTGGATGTACCAGTGGTTGCGGTTATACCAGATTACGGTGTTCATGCACTATGGGTATCGCAATATGTGGATATGCATCTAGTACCCTCAGAGCAATCTGCTAGGCTGGTAGAGTCTGCCGGAGGGAGAGCTTGGGTAGCACGGATGCCGGTCGATCCTTCTTTTGATAGATTGGTTCCCAAGAGTATTGCTCGTACTAAGCTGGGTATTCCTCAGACAGCTTTCGTAGTTTTAGTGGTTGGTGGTGCTTGGGGCATTGGCGATATACAAGGAGCAGCCGAGTATGCAGCTGCAGCAGGAGCATTCACCATAGTTGTGACGGGTAAGAACGCTGGTCTAAGAAAACATCTAGAAGCTTGTCTTGGGAATGCACCTAATGTCAAGATCTTAGGTTGGACTGATAACATGCCCGATCTCATGGCAGCTTCTGATTGTCTCATACAGAACGCAGGTGGAGTTACCTGCCTGGAGGCGCTGCATGTGAGGCTGCCAATCATAATGTACAACCCAGTGCCTGGGCATGGAGAGATGAACGTACGCGTCATGGAGCAAGCGGGAGTGGTCTGTTGTGCTCGTACACCTCAAGAACTTACCGATCTATTAACCGGGGTCATGAGCGGACAGAGATCACTACGTACGCCTATAATCTCCCCTCTTACACCCTCGGTGGTAGATGCTGTAGAGGACACTGTTGCTCGACCTACATATGTAACCAGCTTGGTAAGTAACGCTACGGGCTGGTTGCACCGTATTGGGTATGGCATCATAACCGCTAGTGTATTTCTGTGGCTATCACTTACTCCAACAGGATTAGTGCTGGCTTCCAAAGCCTTAAGATTACCAGTAGTTGGTTATCATGCTCCTAAAGGTAGAGTATCAATAGGGGTGAGGGTAAGCGACCCTCTAACTGCCAGGGCTATAGAACAGGCTGCTTTGAATACTGAGGGATGCATAACGATCTTTGCCGATGACAAGGCCGCGATTGGTCTGTATCCTAGTAGAAAAGTGCAGTTTGGTGTGTCTGAGCCCTTATATCGAGGTAGACTGCACTCTCCGTTCAGTGAGCGGAAACATGCAGCTTTGATAGCTCGTGAGATTCAGGATCATACTGGAGAATATCCTCATTATTTCCTTCCTGCTGGGAGTCCGAACATTACCGAATTGATCGAAATGCCTAAGCATACACATCTTGCTACCTGGAATAAAATAGGCACAAATTTTCCAGACAAAGGTCTTATCATTGTTGATGCCAGAGGCTTATCTCCATCAGAAGCTGTTCATCGCTTGTATTCGACAATGGACACTATCAGGCTTAGGGGATTGACGTGCACAGCTATAAATGGTTTATAGCTTTGCCAGCAGGGATACTACTTGCCCATGCTCTACCCGCTGTTTCTCGTCTTAGAACGGGTGGATTATTATTCCCTGTGATCAGAAGAGTAGACAGCAACGATTCCGTAGTGCTTACTTTCGACGATGGCCCGGATGTATATACGGTAAAGATCTTAGATGTTCTTTCAAGATATGACACTAAGGCAGTATTCTTTGTGGTGGGTGAACAGATCGAGCGCCATCCCAAGCTGCTAAGAGAAATAGTTGCTGCAGGCCATGAGATAGGCATACACGGGTACAGGCACGTGAGCCATCTCCTGCGTGCCCCATTGACGACTATAGAGGATATACGTAGGTGCAAAGTGATTATCGAGGACACATCAGGTGTTTCTCCGAGATATATACGTCCCCCCTATGGTGTGTTTTCTTTGGCCTCTTGGGTAGAGAGCGTTAGACAGGGATGGATACGTGTGCTATGGTCACGGTGGGGCAAAGATTGGTTGCCCGAAGTCACTTCATTACAGATAGCTCAGAATATCGGAACCCCAGAGCCTGGTGATATCATACTCTTGCACGACTCTGATAGGTATTCCTATCAAGGTGCACCATTGCATACGATCGAGGCACTTCCCACCATTCTGCAACATATTGCGGATAAAGGGATGCATACCACTCTCCTATGTGATCTAATCTAAGGAATAGAGCCGATGTTGTTAGGTATACTGCTTATTCTCCTATCTAGCCTGGCCTACAATTTTGCCACAGTTGTGTTGGCAGCCATCGTAAGGACCCACTTGCCAGGTATCAGGCTTATATCTAGATCTTGGCTTTTGAATCAGGCTAATAGTGTAATCCTCATAGTCTTAATGAATGCTCTTGGCTGGGTGTTCGAAGTTCTATCTCTAAGGCTTATCTCCCTGACTTTAGCTCGAGTACTCAGTATAGCTGGTGTTGGATTCCTGCTAATCATGGCGCGTTGGAGTCTAAGAGAGGTGATTGGTAGGCGAGACCTTACTCTTGTAGGTGTGTTGTTACTGGGAACAATACTGACAGTTATAGCATCTCCACCTATGGGAAATATTACACCTAGCTTGGTGCAATGGTTCCTTCTGGGCATTCTGTTTCTGATCTTGGCTGCGCTTCCATATCTGCTTGAAATATTTCAATTGTCTAAGAGGGTATCATTGGAAGCTATAGCTTCAGGCTCGGCATACGCATTCAGCGGTGTGTGCAACAAGGCTATAGCCATCTATATATCTAGCAAACACTTATTACCGCTAGCATTGCTTCTGATCGGTCTTGTAGTCACTAGCTTGTGGGGTTTTTGGGAAGAGATAAGAGCTCTAAGATATGGATCCGCTTCGACGGTATCCCCGATCATTCTGGCTATAAGTAACATATTACCCCTGGCGGCAGCACCTCTACTATTCGGTGAGACATGGCCGACAGACAACTTAAAGAGAGTTTTGCTTTTACTGGGAATAAGTATGAGCCTGTTTGGTACCTTGATGCTTTCTATGTCTTCAAATATGTCTCGAATTGGGGCTCCAACCACTTCCACAAAAAAGTGAGGCCCTGGGATGTTCCAGGGCCCTCGATTCTAAGCGGTGACAGCTCCCAGGGAGACGATTCTTTTCTCCTCTGCAGACTTGTATGCTCCGAGTATAAGCTCTAGTACCCTGATGCCATCTTCTTCGTTCTGGAGCGGATGCTTACCCTCAGCAATTACTTTCGCGTACTCCCCCATCTCTATGTGGAAAGTGTTGACTGCTGGAAACTCATGAACCTGTGGTTCTTGCCCATTTAGGGCGAGGACTAGGTTATTATCCTTACGGTACAGTTGGCCATTCTCGCCTATTACTAGAAACTGAGACCAATCTTCGGGTTTATCATAAGCCCAGCTGGTCACTATGTTACCAACTGCGCCATTTTCAAAGCGTACGAGTACCTGCGCTGAATCCTCACCCTCTATGTTCAGCCTGTGTCTACTGAGCATAGCAACTACCTCTACGGGTTCGCTGGCAGCTAGATAGAGCAGGAGATAGGATGGATGATACCCAGTATCTATGAGTTCGCCTCCGCCCACCAACTCGCGTGAGGCCCTCCATCCAGCATTAGCGTTCACCCACTTATTAAAGAAGGTGTCTACGGTTCGAATCTCGTAAATCTTTCCCAGCAATCCCTGATCCAGGATCTCCTTAGCTTTCTGGACGGAAGGGTAGAACAGCTGGTTATGGGCACACATGAGGGTAACACCGTTCTCACGCACTACTTGCCGTATCTCCTCAGCCTCCTGCATGTTCAAGCATAGAGGCTTCTCACACATGATGTACTTACCAGCTTT
>JBHORE010000147.1:0-17351 GCA_042408415.1 Thermobaculum sp. | reverse complement strand
GTGATAACCAGCTCCGATCTTGTCAACCAGGACATACTGCCATTCTATCTGCCCTTATTAGACAAAACCGACGTAGATAAGAAGGATCCCCACAACAAAGCTTACAACTCAAGCGTATCCGATGTAATGAGTAAGCCAGCAGTGACTATAAACCAGGATGCGACCGCTCAAGAAGCTGCTAACCTAATGGCCTCCAAGAAGATAAAACGTCTGCCAGTTGTAGATGATCAAGACAAGCTTGTGGGGATAGTCAGCAGGGTAGATATCCTAGCTGCAGCAATGCATACCAAAGCAAGAGAGGAATCTCCAAAGCCTCCCTCACAGATCTCAAGCAGTACGAAAGTAAGCGACATTATGCGTACTCAAGTTCCAACAGTGGATTTAGGTACACCTATATTGGACGTAGTAAAGGGGCTACTGGAATCGCCGATACATAGGCTGATAGTAGTAGACGAACAGAACAAAGTGAAAGGCATAATCGGTAGTAGAGACCTAATTAATGCAGTAAGCAGTCACAATAGGGCTAGCATTATGGAGGTTTTAAGAGCCCAAATACTTAGGGATGAGCGCTCGATAGAGCATATTCGTAAGATCAGAGCCCGAACTGCCGAGGACGTAATGAACCGCGAAGTAGTTTGTATCAGCACCGATGCAGACATAAGCAGCGCAGCAGAACTTATGGTGAAACAAAGAAAGAAGATCCTGCCTGTAGTCGATGATTCAGGAAAGCTTGTGGGAGTGATTGCTCGTGACGAAATCCTCTCATCGTTATCGATACAGGCAACATAAGTTGGGAGCTTTCTAATTGGAAGAGGAACACGTAACTCTACAAATAAAGTTACTATCCACTACCTACCTAAGTATCAAACAGCTGGCAGAGGAACAGGGATGGGACGAGGAGAAATCGCTGAGATTTCTCATTGATAAAGGGCTAGCAGACTTCCAAACAGAACGTTTACTAGGCACTGAAAGTAATGATGAAAAAACCTTACTAAGACGCCTTGCAGATTGTGAAGGCAGATATAGCGCAATGAAATTCAGGGCATTCTCTCTGGAGAGGGATAATCAGACTCTACAGTTCAAAGTGGCGGGCCTGGAAGGCTCGGTTGAAATGTGGAAATCCTGGTCAGAACAGGTAAAACACAGGCTCTTCGAACTCTCACAGGAGAACCAAAGTCTGCGGAACCAGTTATCCCAGCTTGAAACCAAAGCTCTCAATATACCTATGGGTAGTACTAATAATCCTGGCTTCAGATCTTTTTGGCAAAGGATTCGCAGCTGGATAATCGGAAGATAGGAAAATGTCTCATCAGGAAAATACAAGGCGTTGGATCCAGGCTGAAGAAAAGACGGTTAAGGTGCTGATAACAGAGGCTGGTAAGGAGTACTTGGAATATACATATGACGACCGCGCACGACAGCTGTTAGTTAGTCAATTGATAGCCCACAAGTCTAATCTACCTGTAGATACTGGATTAGTACCGAGAACAATAACCGAAGACGGCACAAGTCTTAAAGCATGGGTGTTCTCAAGCCTATCCGTAGCACCTGGGACATACGTCCTTGTGAGGGTGATCGGTCTATTGAAGCCCAAAGACCTTCAAGTGAATTGTCCCACAATATTATTGGCCACTATCCCCCGAGACCCGGTTTATGTATCTGCAGAAACGCCGCGGGATGCAATAAATAACCTTCCAGTGGACGTAAGACAGACCATCTTAGAGGAATGCAAATACGAGTTGCTAAGTAAGGAAGCCGCGCATCGGACATTGCAAGCGGCAATTGAGAGATATATCCACTTACAGAGAAAACTACAAAGTGGGTGGTCTTCATCACCCGCCTGGATGGCCACAATATTGCAAGAGCATCGGTTGGGCGAATCTGAGATTTACACTCAGTACGAGAGAGAAATCCTAAGGCTCCCCTATAGATTTCAGAAGTACATAAGAGAGTGCTTGCATCCAGAGGAGAGAGTACTGCTGTATGTTCTCAGGCCACTTGTTTCGGAGGGTCGAGAGATACTAGGATTATTAGGAAAGAGGCGTCTTATGGAGGGTATTCTGCTCATCACAGATCAGCAGGTTCTATTTGTGGAAGATGTGAGATCTCCCAGCAATTCTGCAGGCATCCACTGGGGTTACGTAGCTCGTGTTTTCCCACCAGAGAGGCTACTAGACGTTAGGGTCCTTACAAAAGGACAAACAGCTACATTAGCATTGGACCTGTGGGCAAAGACAGATCAGCATCACCTAGAGTTCATATTCCCAGGGGAACAAACTTTTTGGTTAGCAGAAGCCGAAAGCTTATTAAGGAGATACCTACCATATCCTGAGAACAGCAAGAGTCCAAGACGAATCTATGAGGACAAAGGACTGAACGACCGAGATTACTCAGGAGTGCTACACCCATCTGATCTTGAAGATCTTAAGTCTCTCCAAGAGCTCAGAAGCTCTATACTTCGTCAAGAGGATGTACTAGTATCCGCCTTCACACCAAGTAGTTCTAACAACTCAGCCAAACTAGTGTCCTGCACTTCAGATGAGCTGTTAATATTCGAGGTGCCCGATAAGGTTTCGAGAATAGACATCTCAAGTATAAGCCTAATTACCCTCAAGCATTCTCTACTCGGCAACGAGATGTTGATCAGGACCTCAAGGACCTACGGTAAAGAAATAGCCTTAGAGATCAACGGGCCCATCATCGAGAACTTCCTCCAACTAGTTATCTTCCTGCGTAGAGCCATGGTCAATAATACTAAGGAACATTCCGCCCCAAGAAATTAAATCTATATTTTCAACATATACTTATCGAAAAGTATTGACTAATTCCGCAATCATCAGTAAAATCCCAGCACTTATGGTTTTAGGCTCACTAGGGTGCAATGTAAGGAGTAGTAGACATGAGTACCACTATCTCCAGGAGGGACTTCCTTAGGCTCTCTGGTGGGGTTGCAGCCGGTACTGCTCTGGGTGGACTAGTAGCTATGGGGGTGGACTTAGGGTCCACCACAGTGAAAGCCCAGGAGGCACGTATAGTTCGTGCTAGAGCAGTACCAAGCGTGTGCCCTTATTGTGCGGTAGGATGTGGCACTTTAGTACACACAGTCCAGGATGAAGATGGCAGACCTAAGATAGTCAATATAGAGGGTGACAGGAACAGTCCAATCAACAAGGGAACCTTGTGCCCTAAGGGAGCGGCTAGCTTCCAGCTCCATGTCAACCCCAACAGGGTCACTAAAGTGTTGCATCGAAGGCCAGGAGCCACTGAGTGGGAGGAAATGGATCTGAACGAGGCTGTGGACAGAGTGGCTCGCCTCGTGAAGGAGACCAGGGACAGAACCTTCGTCGAGAAGGCTGATGATGGCACCCCACTGATGCATACCCTGGCCATATTTTCATTGGGTGGAGCAACCCTGGACAACGAATGGAACCACCTGCAACAGAAGCTCATGAGAGGGCTCGGCGTAGTAGCCATTGAAAATCAAGCGCGTATATGACATAGCTCGAGCGTTCCCGGTCTGGGAACAAGGCTAGGACGTGGTGCCTCCACGACCTTTCCAGCTAATCTGACAGCTTCAGATTGTATAGTTATACAAGGATCAAACATGGCTGAGTGTCACCCCGTAGCCTTCAGGTGGGTGATGCAAGCCAAGCTCAATGGTGCGAAACTTATCCATGTTGACCCCCGGTTTACTCGCACTAGCGCTATGGCAGACATTCACGCACCCATACGTTCGGGTTCGGACGTAGCATTCCTAGGGGGACTGATACGCTATGTAATCAACGATGAGAGGTGGCAGAAGGATGATTTCTTCCGGAACTATCTGCTGCATTACACTAATGCCGCCACCATAATCAATGAGGATTACAAGGATACCGAGGACCTAGCCGGCAAGTTCTCTGGATGGAAGCCTTATGATGGTGATTCTATAAATGGATTCATAGGTGAGTACGACAATACTACTTGGCAGTACGCACGTACTCCCGTTGGCGATCAGGGCAGATCAGCCTCCACGGCACAGTCAGGAGAACAAAACGTAACCTCAGGTAACCCAGGGCAGAAGCCTGAGAATACCCAAGGACCTCCTTACGATAACCTTGTGAAATCGTTACTAAAACCCGCACCTAGAAGGGATGAGACCCTTCAGGATCCCAACTGCGTGTTCCAGATAGTGCGCAGACACTTTGATAGATATACCCCAGAGATGGTCGAGAAGATCACTGGCTGTCCTAAGGAGACATTTCTCAAGGTAGCGGAGACGATACTCCAGAACTCAGGAAGAGATCGTACCACCGCGTTTGCATACGCTCTGGCATGGACTCAGCATACAGATGGTCCTCAGACTATAGGGTGCTGTGCCCTGCTCCAATTACTGCTTGGCAACATAGGCAGGCCAGGTGGTGGTATCCTCGCTCTGAGAGGGCATGCCACGATCCAAGGATCTACAGATATACCTACCCTCTACCACAGTATACAAGGCTATATGCCAGCACCTGCTCACACCAAGAGCAAGAACCACAAGACCTTGGGAGACTACTTGGCACTGGAGACTCTTCCTACCAGTTACTGGGCTAACACACCCAAGTTCATGGTCAGCTATCTGAAATCCATGTATGGTGATGCAGCCACACCGGAGAATGACTTCGGGTACGATTGGCATCCCAAGATAGTTGGTGACCATTCACATATGCCCACGTTCGTGCGCATGATGAACGGAGAAGTAGAAGGCATGTTCGCTATAGGTCAGAACCCAGCTGTTGGGGGGCAAGATGCTGGTTTCCAGCGACGAGCCTTGGGCAAGCTAAGGTGGTTGGTGGTCAAAGACAACTTCATAACCGAGACAGCTACATTCTGGAAGAACTCGCCAGAGGTCCACAGCGGTGAACTCAAGCCTGAAGATATTCAGACCGAGGTGTTTTTCTTCCCATCTGCCCAAGTGGCGGAGCTTGAGGGCAGCTTTACTAATACACAAAGGCTCATGCAGTGGCATTACAAGGCCGCAGAATCCCCTGGAGACTGTAGATCAGATCTATGGTTCACCTACCAGCTCGGAAAGAGGCTCAAGCAGCTTTATGCAAACAGCGACCTTCCTAGAGATCAGGGATTCAAGAACCTTGTATGGGACTATGATCTGGATGAAGAGTCCAAAGCTCTAAGGCCAGATAATGACCTATCGGTAGATATCAACCCAGAAGGGGAACCAGATGTATATAAGATCCTGAAGGAGATCAATGGCTTCTACACCGCAGAACGCAGTAAGCACCTGAAGAGCTTCTCGGAGCTCAAAGATGACGGATCAACCACATGTGCTTCCTGGATATACTGCGGAGTGTTCCCAGAACCTAAGATGAACCTCGCCGCGAGCAAAGTTCCAGATCCGCCGGATGCCCAGCCTTGGCAACCCAATCTTAAGTGGGGCTTTGCATGGCCAGCGAACCGACGAGTGCTCTATAACAGAGCCTCTGCAGATCTGGAAGGGAAGCCTTGGAGCGATCGCAAGAAGTACGTATGGTGGGATCCCAATGCTGACTACACCGATCCTGTAACCGGCAAGACTAGCAAGGGTGCTTGGGTAGGGTACGATGTGCCGGACTTTGCTAAGAACAAGCCACCTAGCTACAAGCCGTCTGAAGGGGCTATAGGTCTGGACGCACACTCTGGTACTGACCCATTTATTATGAAAGCCGACGGCAAAGGATGGCTCTTTGTACCTACTGGCCTCGTGGATGGGCCTCTACCTACTCATTATGAGCCCATAGAATCTCCTATACGCAATCCACTGTACCCACAACAGCAATACAGCCCAGTGGCCAAGATATGGGAGCCTAAGGAGAAGCTGGCTGAAATAGGAGATCCTCGCTACCCGTACATCCTGACCACGTACAGGTTAACAGAGCATCACCTCTCAGGGGTAATGAGCCGTTGGCTACCTTGGCTAGCTGAACTACAGCCGGAGCTCTTTCTGGAGATCAGCCCTGAGCTCGCCGAAGAGAAAGGCATCAGGAACCTAGACTGGGTCAAAGTAAGCACACCCAGAGGCACTATCAGGGCCAAGGCGCTGGTTACACGACGTATGCGTCCGTTCAGGATAGGCGACGAAGGCAAAATAGTGCATCACGTAGGTTTGCCCTGGCACTGGGGTTATGAGGGTGTGGTAACAGGAGATGTTACCAACAACCTATCCGCACTGGTAGGTGATCCTAACGTATCCATACACGAAGCTAAAGCTTTCGTATGCAACGTGGAGAAGGCATGATGGTAGCTACAGCACAGAAATTCCAAGCAAGACCAATGGGTTTCTTCACAGATACAACCATCTGCATAGGTTGTAAAGCTTGTGAAGTAGCATGTAAGCAGTGGAATGAGCTGCCAGCCACTAACGGTGGAGCCAATACGCTTAGTGGTATCAGCTATGATAACACTCGCAAGCTGGATGGCATACACTGGCGACATGTTAAGTTCATAGAAGATTTCACGCCTGACAGGTCAACAGCTCGATGGCTGATGATGAGCGATGTGTGTAAGCACTGCGTACAGGCTGGTTGCCTGGAAGTGTGTCCCACAGGTGCTATCATCCGCACTGAGTACGATACAGTTGTCATACAGTCCGATGTCTGCAATGGTTGCAGAGCCTGTATAGCAGCTTGTCCGTTCGGGGTGATAGATATAAACCCGGTGTCCCGCACGGCCCAAAAATGCACTCTATGTTACGACAGGCTGCAGGCTGGACTAGAGCCTGCATGCGCTCAGGCATGTCCAACAGATTCTATACAGTTTGGGTACATCGACGAGCTCAAGCAGAGAGCTAATCAGAGACTAAGGCAACTCAAGGAACAAGGACACACCAAAGCGCAACTATACGGTGCCGATGAGAATGGACCACTTGGAGGGCTCAACGCCTTCTATCTACTCGACGACGATCCTGAAGTTTATGGGTTACCAAGAAATCCACAGCTACCGTCCAAGAACCTGGCACCGAGCTCTGGACTGTCGGTACTTGGTGCGATAGTGATGGGCATACTTGGACTTGTAAGTTTTCGCAAGAACCGAATGGACAGGTTCGCAGCGGAGGCCCGAGAGCGCGGGGGAGAATAGGAGGGGTAGAGATGCCAAGTCAGATATTTACCACTGCGCCACACTGGGAATTGTGGATAGTGCTGTACTTCTTTGTAGGAGGTATAGCTGGAGGAAGTTTCTTTATATCCACCCTTATAGACCTACTTAGAGGTGAGGTCGATAGGCCTATCTCGAGGATAGGCTATTTGATAGCATTCCCAGCCATCATAATCGGCACAATACTGCTCATCATAGACCTAGGCAGACCAGAGAGATTTTGGCACATGGTCGTGCAATCAAAGACATGGCTGCCTGCACTCAAGTGGTGGTCTCCTATATCTTTTGGCACCTGGATAGTAATGGTCTTTAGCATGTTCGCTTTTCTGGCATTTATCGCCGTAGCTGCCCAAGGTAGGGGAATTACTAGGCCGTTTTATGGGCTCTTTTACCAGCTGGGAATAGTGAGTAAAGCCATACAGATACTTGGAGCTATCGCAGGGCTAGCTGTAGCAGGATACACAGGAATACTCCTTACCGTCACAAACCGCCCTGTCTGGGCAAACAACAACTTACTAGGATTTCTCTTCATGGTCTCTGGTGTCTCAACAGGAGCATCTATGATCAGCTTACTAGCTGCTAGCAAGAGGAGACAGCACGAAGGAGCTCTTTACTCTGTTCACCGCATGGACACTTGGCTGCTTATACTGGAGCTAATCCTAGTTGTTACACTAGTAATATGGCTATCTCCAATAATATCCTGGGCTTCCGCAGCCGCCCCAGGATGGTTACTCTCGTGGGGGGTAATATTACTGCTGGGAGTAGTAATAATAGGGTTGCTGATACCTCTGGCGCTACAGTGGAATCCGAGGATCCTGCCAGGAAGCGCGTTACTTGCAGCAGTACTGGTACTTGTAGGAGGATTCGTACTGAGGCTAGTTGTCGTGGTATCTTCTGAGTTCCTTGATAGGATCAGGGTGTAACTAGCTATGATTAGACTAAGAAGAAATAAAATATTGATTCTGCTAGCCTTGTCCATCGTGCTGCTTGTAGGATGTAGCCCGGAGGCGGAGAGAACTAGAGGTGGAGGACCTGGAGCTGATATTAGAAACAGGGGGCCTGTCGTGCGCTTACACGACGGCGCAAACCCAGCATACAAGGTCCCCGAGGAACTGCCAACCCCTTGGATCATGGACACGTCCGAGCAGTAGTATCTTGAAAGAGGAGGATCATGCAGGTCAGAGCTTATAGGTCGCTACAGGACATTCGGACCTCTAATCCGGAGTACTCTCCATGGATAGACCTGATAGAGCTGACTTTTGAGGAGTGTGACAAACCGGAATGGTCGCAGGTCGAGATCTTCCCAAATATCGGATCCCGAGATCCTGCACCATATATCCATGGGGCTAACATCACCCTAAGACAGCAGCTACTGCAGGATTGGGCTCACAAACTCCTTACTAAGGGAATAGGAGAATCCGAGAGTATCAATAAAATGATCGAGAGCAACCTTCCTGAGCTGACCTCTGCAGCCATCAGCCAGGATATGGCCAATGCTGAGACTATTTGCAGTCAATATGGCCTGGACGAGAAATCTATGGAGGTGATGTTACCCTTACTAGTAACCCCTCTGCTAAGATCCATATCGATCAAGGCTGCAAGCTACGCAGTAATCGATGCTGGAGAGAGAAGGTATTGTCCTATATGTGGCGCATGGCCCTTGCTACTGGAATATCGAGGATTGGATAGAAGCCGATACCTTAGATGCGGCAGATGCGCCTTCGGATGGGAGATTAGCTGGTCCATTTGTCCCTTCTGCGGAAATAGAGATCACAGATCACTCGAATCTATCTCAACACAGGTAAACAGCCTAAGAAAAGTAGAGACCTGCTCTCAGTGCAAGAGTTATATCAAAGCCATCACTACTTTGGACGCCCTGCATCCTGATGAGCTGCTGGCAGAGGACCTGGCATCCGTAGAGTTGGATCTCATAGCGCTATCAAACGGCTTTCAAAGGCCGAGCGGACTCGGATTTCAGCCTATAACCTTGGTTACCCTTAAGGGAAGCAGGAGAGGTCTCTGGCCATGGATAAAGACCTAAGGTCAACGGAAGATCTGGTTAGACCATCAACGTTTTGTAAATACTTGCTATATGCCCTCCAGGCTAGTGAAGGCAGAAGAAAGAAGCGGAAGAGAAACACAACTCCGGATGCCATTGGGATGGGCATCAAAAGAGATATCATGGAATCTGTGGTCCGTGAGGACCCATCCCCTGAAAGCTTTCAACAATGGTTGGCAGCATACTGCCTCAGGCAGGGCACGGGAGATGGCCCATTTAGAGCAATGGCTATAGATCTCTACTATGAGTGGCAGACTGCCCTAACATCAGCCGAGTTCCAACAATGGTTGCTATCCGGAGCACCCTCGGAGGATACTGAGCCAGACTCTTCTTCCGCATGCCAGTTACAAAAAAATTTGGTCTCCTAATAATCATCATCAGATAGACCAAAAATCTATGGTAGCGTATACTTGTCTTTGCCTAGTTTTTGACTTTAGGGAGAATCCTTGCTATGCTAATCCGCCCTGCAAGCACCACAGATCTAGCAAATATTAACAGGATTATCCAACTGAACGAAGAAGATCCAGAGGCTCAAACATCGGACATACCAAGCTACATCCAGCATGAACTGAAGACGGGAGAGATGTACGTTGCTGAAGATCCAGACGGTGAGCTGATCGGCTTCTCCGCTGTACTGAACCGAGGGCAAGTCCACTACCTAGCTGAACTATTCGTTCATCCTCAAAAGCAATCCCAGAAAGTAGGGCAGGCTTTGCTAGATGTGGCACTTAAGGGCAAAACAGGGATTAAGTGTACTGTCTCATCGGAGGACAAAAGAGCACTTGCTCTTTATATCAGACAAGGTATGCAACCTCGATGGCAGAACTTCGTGCTTAGAGCAGCAAAAGATGAGATAAAAACACCCTTGAAGAATCTTCAAGAGCAAGTGGAACTCGTCAAAGCCGCACAGCGAGATCCTAGAGTACTCAGTATTGATTCGCAGGTTTCCGGCAGACATAGGACTCAGGACCTGGAATACTTGGAAGAAACGGGCTATGTACCTTTGCTCGTCTCCATATCAGGGGAAACACAAGGATACGCGTACTACCAGATTAATCAATCCACAAGTCGTTGTGAGATTGGACCGATAGCATCCCTGAATAGCAAGTTATCCAAGGACATTACACTCTCCATCGTCAATTTCTGCCTACAACAGACGGCCTTCAAAACCCTGAGCATCTCAGTTCCAGGACCGCATCCTGCGCTTCGTCCTCTACTGGCATCGGGATTCAAGATAGCATACGTAGAGACTTTTCTATCAAGCGAGGTTTTCTTTGACCCACAGGAGTATATTATGCTAGTGGATATACTATGAATTCATGGCATGCGGACCCAGTAATAGTTGTCCCCTATGATCCTGAATGGCCTAATCTATTCCAAGCTTTCGCTCACGATATCAGACTAGCCTTAGGAGAAGTAGCACTGCGAATAGACCACATAGGATCGACTTCAGTTATGGGTCTGGCTGCCAAACCGGTAATAGACATTCAGATATCGGTCGAGTCTCTGGAGCCTATGTCTCGCTACTTAGGCCCTCTTACAGATTTAGGTTACGTCTGGATAGTCGATAACCCGGATGTGACCAAACGATACTTTCGTGAGCCCCCAGGTCAAGCCAGAACTCATGTACACGTACGTAAAGCTGGGAGCCTTTCGGAGCAGCTATCGCTGCTGTTCAGGGATTATCTCAGAGTTCACCCTCAAACGGCACAGGAATATGCACAATTGAAATATAAGCTGGCAAGGAAGTTCAAAAACGACCGAGAAAAGTACACAGAATCCAAGAGTCCTTTTATATGGAATACTATACGAAGATCAAGTGAATGGTCTCAGGTAGCTGGCTGGGAACCTGGATCATCCGACGCTTAGAGTTTGGAGGAAACATAGCATGACTAGCACACAGATAGAAGATATTGTAAAGGGCATCCATGACAGTACTTACGAGATAGAAACTGAGAGTCGTCTGGCAAGAGTGGGTCTGAAAGATACTCAGGACATAGCCAGCATCCTTGCAAAATATTCCTGGCTATATAATTTGGAAACCCTAGAAACAATAAAAGAAGCTTATGATTCCGAGACCGAGCCCAAGCAGAAGGAGCGCCTCAGGCGCATATACTACTACCTACTAGATGGCTACATCGAAACACAAACAGCTGAGATAGACGATCGCATCGTCTCATTCGAAATGAACGCTGTAGTCGATATAGATGGGCAGAAAGTACCATACCATAACCTTCATAGGCTCATATCAGAAGAACCTGACTATGACAAAAGAGATAGGATCAGGCAGGCTATGCTTGGGGTGGTTGAGCAAACCAACCCTGACAGAATGGAGATCATTCGTAAGAGGTTACAGGTGCTTTCGGACGAGTTTGGATACTACTCCTACACAGCCTACAACAGTGAGAAGAAAAGACTTGACTATGATCTGTTAAGATCTCAGCTCCAAGCATTCATGTCCGAGACCGAAGATCTATACCGAGAACTCATGGGGGAATGGGTAGCTAAGGCCCTAAATCGGCGCCTTGGAGAGATAGGCAGTCACCACTTTGCTTATATGGACAGAAAGCCAGAGTACGACCAGTACTTCCCCAAAGATAAGTTGGTGGATACGTACCGTCGCACGATGGCGGGAATGGGGATAAACGTGGACGAGCAATCTAACATACATCTTGATACGGAAGATCGTCCCAAAAAGAATCCCAGAGCCGTATGCTATGCCCCAGATCCGCCGTTCGAAGTGCACCTCGTCATCAAGCCTATCGGTGGCATGGACGATTACGACGCATTCTTCCACGAGGCAGGACATGCCCAGCACTACGGCAACGTCAGGGCAGATCTGGACTACATCTATAAGGTCATAGGTACCAGCTATGCCCTGACAGAGATCTACAGTTTCCTTATGGAGTTCCTCACCATGAACCCCCATTGGTTGATCGATATGCTGGGTGTGCCAGAGGACAAAGCCAAGGAGATTTCTTACTACAGCAAGCTCTCAGAGTTCTTCCTACTCCGCAGATATATAGCCAAGCTGAACTATGAGCTGCTGTTCTTTGAAAACCCAATGGACGAACACAGAAACATGCAGCTCTATACTGATGAGCTATCTTCTGCCACGGGATTTATTTATCCACCACAGAACTTCGTGAACGACATGGATAGCGGATACTACTCCGCGGACTACCTGAGAGCATGGATAACTGAAGCCATGCTTAGGGAGCATCTACAAGGCACATATGGTGATAGATGGTACAGCAATCCAGATGCAGGGAAGTTCCTGAAGGACCTATGGAGTAGCGGTGAGAGTATGGAGAACGAAGATGTAGCAAGACAGATAGGTTATGCGCCTTTTGACGTGCAGCCGCTCATAAGACAATTCACCATGTTGAAGGATCTACACCCCAATGCATGAAGAGTACAAGGATTTTCAGAAATCCGCCGTGGAAATAGCCGAGCACGTCGGTAGTTGGCTAAGAGAACTGTTCGGAGAGAAAATTCAGACACGTCTGAAGGCAGACGACTCCGTAGTCACAGAGCTGGATTTGGCAGCTGAGAAGATTATCCTGGAGCAAATAAGAAGGAGATACCCAGATCATAAGGTCCTGGGAGAGGAGCTATCGCCACATCAGCTAATGGACCACTGGACTTGGGTGGTGGACCCAATCGACGGGACCCGTAACTTCGCGCTGGGGATTCCCATATGGGCAGTATCAGTGGCACTCATGGAGAATAGCGAGCCGGTAGCAGCTGCTATACACCTGCCAGTGACGAGCGAAACTTACCATGCTTCCAAGGGCAATGGAGCATGGCTGAATACGCATCGCATAGAAGTCGGGCAGAAGGAGCAACTAAAGGACGCCATCGCCTCCACGGATCTATTGCCCATTGATTATGCTCAACGAATACCCCCTCTTGTCCTACAGGGGATCTTCATGGCCGTTAGACGAACTAGGATGCTTGGGTCAGTCTGCTGTGGCATGTGCTATGTTGCTTCTGGCAAGCTGGATCTATACTACCGCCCAGAAGTAAACGTATGGGATGTAGCTGCAGGAGTCTTGATCGTGAGAGAAGCCAGAGGCGAAGTTAGGTCCTTCGACGGTAAAGATTGGGATTCTAGAACCAGCTCTATACTTGTAGCTAACTCTGCATTAGTACAGAAATTCCTGGATCTCAAATCAGATTTGAACGCTAAGTACGGCTTTGAGGTGGATTAACCACCTCAAAGCCACTCCTTGTATATCTCTAGAGCTATCCTGGCAATAGCGATCTCACCTTCGTGATCAACCTTCCATGAAAGGTCCCTGAGATCTTTAGTCAGTATACATATTACCCATTGTCTACCATCAGAGAACCTTATGAGAGCAACATCATTTCTTACCCCATCTACGGCTCCCGTTTTGTTAGCTACTATAGCGCTGTCGTAGCCGCCACTAACGGAATCATAATCTATCGGAAGAAGCCTGGGGATCATACTCCTATCATGCTGCTTGGCAAGTATAGCTATCATCTCTTCGCAGGCACTCTCGCTAACCACTTTCCCCTCTGCCAGCTTCTGGAAGATCATCATCATATCTCTTGGCGTTGTTCTACCTAATCCTTTTGGCTGCTCAGGATTAATGCTTTTGAAGCCTACCATACGATGAAGCCTGGTATTATAGGCACCTATAGAATCCATACAACGATTAATAGCATCTATCCCTAGATAATCTATAAGCATGTTCGTCGCAACGTTATCACTTAGAGCGATCATGGCCACACATAGATCCCATAGCGTGAGCTGTAGGCCTGAGCGGAACTCCTTCAGGATGCCTGAGCCGCCGGTTCTAAATCTATCTTCTAGAGTTAGCCTGTCATCTAGAGAAACATTGTCCTCATAGACTCGCCTAAATAGCTCTATCATGATAGGGACCTTGATCACGCTAGCTGTGTTGAACATCTCATCAGCATTAATGAACAGCTCTCTTCCCTGTGTCAGGTCCTTTGCTGCGATGCCGAAATAACCTACGGAATCTATAATATTTGTTATTCTCTCTTGTAGAGACAAACCTACCACCTCGTTATATTGATACTCAAACCGAGATTATAACCTCGTGCGGCCATATATCCGTCAATAAATTCTGGGTAAATTGTATAGCTCTAGCTTTATACTTATAGCTGATAGCCGGTTATCTCTTCTGGTATATGTCTTGCTGATCAATCTGCCGGCCAAGACTAATATACGACTTAGAGGTTGCGATGGAAAGAACAGTAACAATCGATAGTAATGGAATCAGTTTATTTGGAATCATTCATACTCCCGAAATTTCCTCGCCAGGGCCCGCAGTGCTAATGCTTCATGGCCTGGGAGGTACCCACATAGAGGCACACTTTATCTATACCAAGACAGCTAGGGCACTAGCATCCAGAGGAATTACAGCCCTCAGATTTGATTTCAGAGGCTCGGGAGATAGTCAGGGAGATTTTATGAATACCACCCCACAGGGTGAGATAGATGACGCAAATGCGGCTTTGGATTTCCTGATGTCCCAACCAGAGGTGGATCGCTCCAAAATAGGAGTACTGGGCTTAAGCATGGGAGGCTTTGTAGCTGCCTGTCTAGCTGGACAGAGGCAAGAGGTGAAAGCTCTTGTGTTATGGTCCGCAGTGGCTAACATGGGAGAGCTACTAGACAGCAACACAGATGATATGAGACTGACACAGCTACAGTCCTCAGGGTATGTAGACCTTGGAGGCATTCCGCTAAGCAAGGAATTTATCGAGCAAGCACACCAGATCATACCGGAAGAAAGGGTAAAGCAGTATAAAGGGCCTGCGCTAGTAATACATGGATCTAACGACGAGACTGTTCCCATTGAACATGCTTATAGGTTCAAGAACGCGCTTGGAGATCAGGCCAGGCTAATGATCGTAGACGGAGCTGATCACGTTTTCTCCTCACTAGAATGGGAGAGGACTGTAATCAATGAGACTGTAAATTGGTTCAAGATACTTGACACTGCACCGGTCGCAAGATAGCATAAGCTGCGTTCATAAAAACTAGAAAGAGGATGGTGTCGATATGCCATATGTCATTACAGAGCCATGCATAGGAGTCAAGGATGCTTCCTGCGTGGAGGTCTGTCCTGTAGATTGCATATACACCGACGATGAAGCTCCCATGTACTATATACACCCAGACGAATGTATAGACTGTGGGGCGTGTGAGCCCGAGTGCCCGGTAAGCGCCATCTACCCGGAGGATAGCGTGCCCGAGCAGTGGCAGCACTACATACAGATCAACGCAGATTATTTCAAAGATAAATAAGCTTATTAGAAGGAGTGACGCAACCGGCCATGCTCAGAAAGTTATTACTTTACCTCAGTAATCAGGCTTGGTTGCGTCATTTTATCTCAAGGTATCCTGCGTTTAGAACCATAGCCTGGCGCTTTGTAGCTGGTGAGACCGTGGAGTCTGCTTTTGCAGTCGTCCAGAAACTGCGTGAACAAGGTATAGAGAGTGCCCTCGACTACCTCGGAGAGAACGTTACTGATCTATCTTCTGCTAGGGAATCCACAGACTTCTATATAAATCTGCTTGATAGAATGCATGCCTCCGGCATAGGTAACTATGTATCCCTCAAGCTCACACAACTTGGCCTAGATATAGACGAAGAGATATGCAAGCGTCACTTAGAAGAGATAGTCTCTAAGGCCGAAGGATATAACATATTCGTCCGCATAGATATGGAGAGTAGTGCTTATACCCAGAAGACCCTGGATATCTTCAAAGAGCTCTACCTGAGCCATAAGAACCTCGGAGTGGTCATCCAGAGCTATCTGCACCGATCGTATCAGGACGTCCAGGAACTAGTCCAGATGGGTGCGCGCATCAGGCTGTGCAAGGGAGCATACTTAGAACCACCGGAGGTGGCGTTTCAAGATAAGAAGGATGTAGATAGAAACTACATACTCCTGATGGAGTATCTACTCATAAACGGTAACTACCCGGCCATAGCTACTCATGATGAGAGAATAATAAACCACGCAAAGAACTTCGTACAGAAGAATTCTATACCCATCGATAACTTTGAGTTCCAGATGCTGTACGGCGTTAGGAGAGACCTTCAACATGCGTTGGCCACCGAGGGCTACCATGTGAGATGCTACGTTCCATTTGGTAAAGAATGGTACCCGTACTTCATGAGAAGGCTTGCTGAGAGACCAGCCAATGTTGAGTTCGTAGTGCGCAGCATTATAAGAGAAGCTATAAGTTAGTCGCCCTGAGGATTGGGGGCCTCATCCTTCTTTTCAGAGACATAGTCTTCCGATATGATGTCATCTATGGTCAGTAGTTCCTCCTCAGGAGAAACATCCTCTTCCTCAAAGGATTCGAAAATCAGCTCATCCTGCGCTTCTTCCTTACCCAGAGCCAAATCCGCCTCGGTAGCTGCCTTCTGAAGCCAATGAGGAACGGCCTCCTCAGAGTACTTAGACACCTCAAGCAACCAATCCGGAAGCACCGACTGCTCTTCCAGCTTAGCGCCACAACGGTTGCAGTAGTTACTACCCGCCCTATTGGCTAAACCACATACTTGACAGTAGATAGCAGACACGTCTCCTCCTAAGGATATCTCTATTTGAATCGCCTATAGTACTCCGCCCTAGCTTCAGAGACTGTTTGCCTGAGCCTGGACCATCTATACCCCAGATTCGACTTGGGGCTACCAGAGCGGGCAGAGGTTCGCCCATCCCGCATGTACAGATAGAATTTTATCATGGCCTTCAAGAGGTCAAATATCAGCTCTTCTATAGCTACTGGCAGGCGATCCCGCCAGGTCGAGCGAGAAGATGACATATTACTGCTAGAAAACCCGCGATCAAACCTGCTCCAGAAACCACTACCAGATGCCAATGGAGTTGCACAGGTCAAGCAGTAAGCAGCATCTGGAGGATTGATTCTTCCACACCTATCACAGGTCTTCATCATAATATTCCCTTCGCGCATCCAAAGTTTATTAATTAAACACCAAATCAGGGAAGATGACCTCCCCTGATTTGGTTGGGTTACAGAGGGCAATTTAGATAAGGTACTTGTCCAGTACACCCTGCAGGAAGTAGAGAATAAAGGCTAGAGTGACTATCCACAGTCCTGGATGTATCTTCTTAGCTTTACCAGTAAAGATTTGTATCAAAGTGTAGA
>JBHORE010000146.1:0-8613 GCA_042408415.1 Thermobaculum sp. | reverse complement strand
CCGTAGCCTCCCTACAGATAAAGAGCTCCCTATGGAGGAGAAGCTTAGACTAGCACTCTCCTATTTCAGCACTCCTTAGGAGGAGACTGATGCAAGACAGCATACTTGATGTAGCGGGTATCGAAGTTGGTAGCTCTGAAGACCAAACAATTCGTACCGGTTGCACAGTAGTGCTGTGCAAGCAGGGAGCTACTGTAGGAGTAGATGTTAGGGGAGCTGCTCCAGCTACGAGAGAAACAGATCTATGCAGACCAGGTAATCTAGTCAGCAAAGTACATGCAATCCTCCTGACAGGTGGAAGTGCTTTTGGATTGGATTCAGCAAGCGGCGTAATGCGTTTCCTATGGGAGAGAGGAATTGGTTTTGATACCCCAGCAACCAGGGTTCCAATAGTTCCAGCAGCTGCTATCTATGACCTAAATGTAGGTAGAGTAGGCTGGCCTCACTCCGAGATGGCATACCAAGCCTGTCGGGAAGCTACAAGCGAGGCAATGAGCAGAGGTAGAGTAGGGGCTGGAACCGGCGCCACCGTAGGGAAGATCCTTGGTCCCAAGAACTGCACTGAAGGGGGGTTAGGGTCAGCAAGTGAGCAGGTAGAAGGCTTCCGCGTAGGTGCACTAGTAGTGGTTAATGCTCTGGGAGATGTGGTTGATCCTAATAGTGGAGAGATAATAGCAGGGCCAAAAGACCCTTTAACGGGGAAATTCATAAGTACAGAGGAAGTACTTCTAAGGGGAACACCAAGCGCACTAAATGAAGGGCAAAACACTACTCTAGTCGTAGTTGCCACAGACGCACCTCTATCTAAGGAGCAAGCAAACAGGCTAGCCTCTATATCACATGATGGTCTAGCAAGGGCTATTCGCCCTGCACATACACTGGTAGATGGAGACGTGGTTTTTGCTCTATCCACAACTACAGATAACCAGGTAGTTACTACAGATCAAATGATAGCTTTAGGTGCTGGAGCTATAAGAGCCGTAGAGAGGGCAATCCTGGACGCAGTAAAAGTAAATCATCATTAGAGGCTCGAATCGAGTGCTCTCTGGCGCAATCTTTCCTGATCCAAATAGTCCTGCAACAGGACCGCAGCAGCCTCAGCATCGATAGCAAGTTTCTTTCTACTCGACCTACCAGGTTTGCGTCGCGACTCTAATAGCCTTCTCTCAGCCTCTACCGAGGTCAAACGCTCATCTACAAGCTCAACTGGTAACCCCGTAGCATTCTCTATCTGCTTTGCCAGCTCCCTAGCGCGGACTGCCTCCTCACCCTCGTACCCTGACATGTGCAGAGGCAGTCCTACTACTATCTTCTCCACATTCTCACGCTCAGCTATGCGTCTGATCTCTTCCAGATCTCTAACGGAAGTGGTCCTGTGAATAACCTTATAGGCCGTGGCCAACAAACCTGTAGGATCGCTCAAGGCTATTCCTATTCTCTTCCTGCCAGGATCTATTCCCATAATAACCATAGTGTCTCTTACTTACCTTCAAGCTGCCTTGCTAGCACCTCATCAACAGAGCCAAGAGCCTCCTCAAGCTTCTCAGGGAAACGACCTCCAGCCTCGGCCCTATCGGGTCGCCCACCTCCGCCTCCACCCACAAGAGCAGATATCTCCTTGACGAGCTTGCCAGCATGCACGCCCTTCTGGACCAGGTCCGGGGTAACTACAGCGACTATACTAGGCTTGCCCTGAAGAACAGAGCCCACCACCACCACTCCGGATCTTAGTCGATCTTTAAGTCTATCGGCGAGGTCAGACATGGCTTCCCGGCTATCGAGGCTCGTCTGAGCCACTAACAACTTGGTACCATCGACCTGACGAACGTTGCGCAGCATCTGATCTATCTCACCAGCAGCAATCCGTCTTCTAAGCTGTTCTATCTGTCTCTCCTGCTCTCTAAGTCTTTCTTGGAGCAAAGCAACCTGCCTCTCTATCTCAGAAGTGGGAACTTTTAGCTTGGATCCTAAGCGATCCAGCAGCTCCATTCTTTCTCGAGCATACCTAATTGCTCCTCTACCAGTAACAGCCTCAATTCTTCTTACCCCGCTAGCTATACTCCCCTCGCTGGTGAGGTATATCGGACCTATCTCCCCAGTATGATGCACATGCGTGCCACCACAAAGCTCGCTACCATAATCCTCTATACTTACAACCCTCACTATATCTCCATATTTCTCTCCAAACAGAGCCATAGCACCAGAAGCTATTGCCTCGGTATAAGGTCTCTCCTGTGCATAGACTTTTCTATCATCCTGGCTAACATCGTTGATTATTCTCTCGATTTCGAAGAACTCCTCATGTGATAGCTGCGAAGGATGTGTAAAGTCAAATCGCAATCTATCTGGTGCCACTAGCGAACCTGCCTGGCGAGCATGGGGACCTAGCACATCTCTCAAGGTCTTGTGCAGGATATGCGTTGCGGTATGGTTTCTCATGATATCCTGGCGTCGTCTAGCTTCTACCACCAGATCAACATTCTGCCCCACACTGATGGAACCATGTAGTACTCTACCCCTATGCAGGATATAGCCATTGACAGGTCTCTGAGTATCCAATACATGGAAATCACCCTCCGGACCTGTTATAACGCCAGTATCCCCCACTTGACCACCAGCTTCGGCATAAAAAGGTGTCCTGTCGAGGAGTATCTCAGCTTCTTGCCCCTCTTCAACCTTATCAACGATCTCACCCTCTCGGATAATGGCCACAACCCTGCCAGTATCCTCTAGAGTGGTATAGCCGGTAAATTGCGTAGGTTCACCGCTCAGAGCAGCATAAGCAGCAGGCATCTTTGCAGTGAAGGTACTTGCAGCCCTACTCTGAGCTCGCTGCCTCTCCATGGCACGTTTGAATCCCTCGATATCAACTAAGAACCCACGATCCCTGGCAAGCTCCAGAGTAAGGTCCAGTGGGAAGCCATACGTATCATAAAGACGAAACGCCTCCCCTCCAGGAATCTCCTTCTGACCACTTGCCGACAGCTTATCGATCAAATCGTCAAGTTGAGCAACCCCCCTGGCTAAAGTCCTAGAGAAATGCTCTTCTTCTGCCCTTGTAACCTTATCAATGAAACTCCATTGGTCTTCAAGCTCAGTATAATGATGCCCCATTATGTCGACTACTACTCTAGCGGTCTCGCTAAGGAAATGTCCTTCAATGCCAATCCGTCTACCAAAACGGATTGCCCTTCTGATAATCCTTCGCAGGACGTAGGATCTCCCCTCGTTACCTGGAGTAACTCCATCTGCTATCAAAAACGCAAGGGATCTACTATGGTCGGCAATAACTCTATAAGCAACTATCTCCCTTAGACGATCCTCATCAGTGTGTCCAGCTATTCGCTGGACTTCATCCATAATAGGTACAAAGAGGTCTGTCTCGAATATAGAGTCAACACCTTGCATGATTGCTGAGGTGCGCTCCAAGCCTAGGCCTGTGTCTATATTCTTCTTAGGTAGTGGAGTCCTGTTTCCTGACTCATCCTGGTAGTACTGCATAAAGACCAGGTTCCAAAACTCCCAAAACCTTCCGCAATCATGTGCGGGAGTACAGTTTGGATCTCCGCATCCCTTTTCTGGACCGCGATCATAGAATATCTCGGAATTCGGCCCACAAGGACCGACATCCGCCATCTGCCAGAAATTATCCTCATCTCCCATCCTTATTATTCTGCTCTCAGGGAGCCCAGCTACTTCCTGCCATAAGGACGCAGCTTCATCATCTGTGTAGTGCACCGTGGCCCAAAGCCTAGAAGGTTCAAGCCCCAGCACCTGAGTAACAAATTCCCAAGCGTAACCAATAGCCTCGCGTTTGAAGTAGTCCCCAAAACTAAAGTTGCCTAGCATCTCAAAAAAAGTCAGATGCCTGGCACTAGGGCCAACATTCTCCAGATCATTATGCTTGCCACCCGCCCGCATACATTTTTGGGCAGTGGTAGCTCTGGTATAAGATCGCGACTCCCTGCCTAAAAAGACATCCTTAAATTGCACCATTCCAGAGTTGGTAAACAGCAATGTGGGATCTTTGGCCGGAACTAGCGAAGAGCTAGGTACGACAGTATGGCCATGAGCTTCAAAGAATTCAAGGAACTTGGATCTAATTTCGCTACTCTTCATCCTTTTTGGAATCCTCTCAAACAAACCCCTTTGTAATCCCTGTATAAGTATGGCAGAAATAATACAAATCGATAGGCTTACGTAAACTGTAACTCACTCCTGTAATCAACACTGGTAATATGGACTTGGAAATAGCACAAAGCATACTTACAATAGGCTCTAAAATTATAGAGCAACAAGACATGTTATTATATGATTTGTTCTAACGGTTTAAAAATTGTGGTCTCGTGTAATACTTAGGGTACATGCTAACATTGACGTGTATAAAAGTTAGGAATATACTTGTCCGGCACTTGTTGCACGGTGCATATTAGGAGCGAGCTTTGGCCAAAATGGAAACACGAACAGAAAACAAAGAGCAACTCCTCGAGCTATATCGTAAGATGCTCCTCATACGACACTTCGAGGAAAGAGCGGCCCAACTCTACACACAAGCTTATATAGGTGGCTACTGTCATCTCAATGTGGGAGAAGAGGCTACAGTAGTTGGCGCTCTGACCTCAATAAGAGAAGATGATTACGTCTTCACCTATTACCGAGAGCACGGACATGCGTTGACTCTTGGTAGCGATCCTAAGGCAGTCATGGCCGAGCTATGTGGTAAGGTTACAGGACTGTCCAAAGGTCGTGGGGGGTCTATGCACCTATTTGACAAAAAGCATAGACTCTACGGAGGGTACGGTATTGTAGGTGGACACTTACCCTTAGCTGTGGGTGCTGCCATGGCGATTGAATATAAAGGTGAGGATAGTATCGTCATGTGCCTCTTTGGTGAGGGTGCAACCAATATAGGAGCATTCCATGAGGCGCTCAACTTGGCTAAGGTGTATCATCTGCCAGTGTTATTCTTCTGCGTCAATAACCAGTACGCCATGGGTGCACGTGTTGATGAGGACTCCGCAGTTCCTGAGATGTGGATGAAAGCATGTGCTTATAATATGCCAGCTGAGAAGGTAGACGGCATGGACCTCTTCGCAGTACGCGAGGTCACCCAGCGCATGGTAGAGAAGGTAAGAGAGTCCCGCGAACCGATGTTTCTTGAGGCTATAACCTATAGGTTTAGAGGTCACTCCATGGCCGATGCTGGCAGATATAGAACACAGGAAGAGGTCAAGCAGTGGATGCAAAGAGATCCAATACATTTGACTGCTCGTAGGCTCGAGGAGATGGGTGTTCTCGATAGCGAGCTTAAGGCCAAGATAGAGTCCGAAGTTGAACAGGAAATAGAAGAGGCAACCAAGTTCGCTATAGAAAGTCCTGACCCTGAGATCAGTGATCTTTACAAATACGTATATACAGAGGACGGTGAGTAATTGGCTGTCAAGACCTATCGCGAAGCGCTCAACGAAGCTCTCAGAGAGGAGATGGAACGCGATCCCAATGTCTTCATCATAGGAGAAGACGTTGGGAAGTTTGAAGGAGCATATAGAGTAACTCAAGGGCTTTTAGCTCAGTTCGGACCCAAGAGAGTCAGAGACGCTCCCATATCAGAAACAGGCTTCCTAGGGGCTGGTATAGGGGCCGCGATGCTTGGTCTGAGGCCGGTAGTGGAGTTCATGACCATAAACTTTATCCTTGTGGCCATGGATCAAGTCATCAACCACGCAGCCAAGATACGCTACATGTTCGGTGGCGAAGTATCTGTACCAATGGTTATACGTGCTCCAGGTGGTGCAGGCCAGCAGCTGACTGCCCAGCACTCACAGAGTTTCGAAGTATGGTTTGCTCACACACCAGGGTTAAAGGTCATGGCTCCATCGAGTCCCGCTGATGCAAAGGGGATGCTCAAGACAGCTATAAGAGACCCGGACCCTGTCTTCTTCCTGGAAAACCTAGCTCTCTATAACACCAGGGGCGAAGTTCCTGAGGGAGAATATACTGTACCTCTAGGCAAGGCTGACGTAAAGCGTGAAGGCACAGACGTAACTCTTATCTCCCACTCAAGAGCCGTGAACTGGTGCTTGCAAGCAGCGCAACAGCTTGAGAAAGAGGGTGTGAGCGTAGAGGTAGTAGACCTTAGATCCTTAAGACCCCTCGACATGGAGACGGTAATAGAATCCGTGAAGAAGACCAATAGAGCAGTCACAGTCGAGGAAGGATGGCTGAGCTTTGGCGTGGGGGCAGAAGTAGCTAGCAGACTAATGGAGCAGGCTTTTGACTATTTAGACGCTCCGGTACTAAGAGTTGGTGGAGCAGAGGTGCCGATGCCCTATGCTAAACCCCTGGAGAGAGCTGCCATGCCATCAGTAGACAAGATAGTTGCGAGAGTCAGAGAAGTACTCGAGTAAAGTATATTTGAGATCAGGAGTGAATTGCTGATATGAACCTAACGATGCCTAGACTTAGCGATACCATGGAGGAAGGCACCGTAGGTAAGTGGCTCAAGAAAGAAGGTGACTCCTTCAAAAAAGGTGAGGCAATAGCCGAGATACAGACCGATAAAGCTAACATGGAGCTTGAGGCCTTTCAGGATGGAGTAATTGAGAAGATACTCGTCCAGGAAGGTCAAACTGTACCTGTAGGAGAGCCAATAGCAATCATTCGCTCACCATCAGAGGCACCAGCTCCTTCTGAGGCGCCCACTACAGAAGAACCAAAGCATGAAGCTAAACCCCAAGAGCCTGTGCAGGAGCAAACTCCTCAGCCAGCTGAAAGCTCGATTCCGATTGCTCCGCGTGAAGAGGCTGGGACTGCTGGTCCTCAAAGCCGTATAAAGGCTTCACCTCTTGCTCGACGTATCGCACAGGAACTAGGTATAGACCTTGCTACCGTCAAAGGTACAGGTCCTAACGGTAGGATCAAGAGAGAAGATGTAGAGAGAGCAGCTGCATCAAGGACTCAGGCACCCAAAGTTGAAGAAACACCTGCCGCCGCAGAGGCAGTACCACCCAGCAGAGTGGAGCCCTTTACTCGCATCCAGAGCATCATTGCTCAGAGGATGGTGCAAAGCAAGACGCAGGTACCACACATCTACATCACCATTGAATTAGACATGTCTAAGGCTATAGCTTTGCGACAGGAGATCAATCAGTTAGGTGAGCCACCTGTAAGCTTCAACGATATGGTCATAAAGGCTTGTGGCTTGGCGCTGCGTAACTATCCGTTAGCTAATGCCTCTTATGTTGATGGAGGTATAAAGTATAACGAACAAGTAAATGTGGGCTTTGCCGTAGCTACTAAAGGGGCTTTGTATGTCCCTGTAATAAGAGATGCTGACAAGAAGAACCTCAGGCAGATAGCTGCTGAAACTAGGGCCTTGATCGGCAAAGCAAGAGAGAATAAACTCAGCCCCCAGGATCTGTCTGGAGGAACATTCACCGTATCTAATCTGGGAATGTATGGTGTTGAGGAGTTTCAAGCCGTAGTTAACCAACCTGAGGCTGCGATTCTTGCAGTTGGGGCAATCACCCAGAAACCGGTTGTGCAGGATGGACAGATAGTTATAGGTAATCGTATGAGGGTAACTCTCTCAGCAGATCATCGTGTTCTGTACGGAGCCGACGCAGCAGAGTTTCTCAACGAGTTGAGGAAGTTCCTAGAAAATCCTCTGCTGCTGGCCTTCTAAGGAATATGATAAACCGGTGATGGGTGGGTAGCATGTTTGGAGGTAAATATAATGGCAACCACCCAGGATAAAATCTCCGCAACTAATTCCCAGGACCGCCACACAGAACTTGGGCTAACCGCCGAAGACTTGAAGAAGATGTACCGCCTCATGGTGCTTGCGCGCACACTCGATGAGCGCATGTGGATACTAAACAGGCAAGGCAAGGTACACTTCGTTATATCCGGGCAGGGGCAGGAAGGAGCCCAGATAGGGACAGCTTACGCTCTAAGGCCTGGCGTGGACTTTTTTGTCCCATACTACCGTGACCTGACAGTCTGCCTGTATGCTGGTGTAACGCCGAGAGAGATCATGCTGTCCCTATTTGCGCGAGCTGATGACCCAGCTAGCGGAGGCAGACAGATGCCGGGTCATTACAGCTACAAACCGCTGAAGATAGTCACAGGATCAAGCCCTATCGCCACCCAGATACCCCATGCCGTGGGCATAGCACTGGCATCCAAGATCAAGAACGAAGATGTCGTCACCGCTGTATGGTTCGGAGAGGCAGCAAGCAGCAAAGGTGATTTCCATGAAGGGCTCAACTTTGCAGGCGTGATAAAGGCCCCTGTCATATTCATATGTGAGAACAACCATTACGCTATCTCCGTACCTCAAAACAAGCAGATGGCTGTTCCCAACGTGGCAGACAAAGCTTGTGCATATGGCTTTCCAGGAGTAGTAACTGATGGCAATGACGTGTTGGACGTATACAAAGCCATGAAGGCTGCTGTCGAAAGAGCAAGGGCTGGTGAAGGGCCAACACTTATAGAATGTAAAACTTATAGGATAGTACCCCATTCCTCAGATGATGATGAGAGCCGATACAGAACCAAGGTAGAAGTTGAGGAATGGAAGAGAAAGGGACCTATCGAAAGGCTACGAACCTA